>DOCA01000096.1 GCA_003503995.1 Holosporales bacterium | reverse complement strand
ACGCTTCCCTTGGTATCTGGTGCTGTGATTGTTATTTTGTGTAGCATTTATATCATCTACCGAGAAAATATTGAGAGGAATGTCCCTCCAAGGGATTTACTCATTGACTAGAAGACTGACACCCCCTTAACTATACTATATCTACTAATCAACCAACAAACAAAGAGGAGACAAGACCATGAGCTTTTTAAAAACCTGTGCCATCGCTTTCGCGTTCAGCAGCACGATGTCTCCGGTTTGGTCAGATTCTGCTTCGACTGAAAAGCTTAAAAGTACAAAGCATAGAGATGTAGCTATTACGAAAATCACGTCGCACCCTTCCCTTGATCTTATTGAAAAGGGTGTGTTGGATGTTTTGAAAAAAGCTGATCCTGATCTTAAAATTATGTCTAACAATGCCCAAGGCAATATTACCATTGCAGCACAAATTGCTCAGAAATTTGCGTCGTTAAGCCCAACGGTTGTGGTGCCAATTACAACGCCGTCGGCGCAAACCATCGTCAAGGCTTTCAAGGGCACGGGGATCCCTATTGTGTTTTCGGCAGTAACCGATCCCGTTGGTGCACACCTTTTAAGTTCTCTTAAGGAATCTACGGAATCATTGACAGGTGTGGTTGATCAGCCTCCTGTGACCAAAATCATAGAAGTAATGAAACTTGTAAAGCCAGATTTGAAAACCGTGGGTGTTATTTATAATGCGGGTGAAGCAAATTCAGAGTTTCAAATAGCTGCTTTTCGAGCCGCCGCCGAGGCGCAAGATATTGTTGTCCGAGAAGTCCCTGTTGCAAAAACGGCAGACATCCAAATGGCAGCAGCGTCTCTTGTTAGCGATGTGGAGGCGATCTTCCTTCCCAATGATAACCTTGTGATTTCTTCCATTGAAGCGATTATTAAAACCGCTGAAAGTCGCTCTGTTCCTGTTTATGTAAGTGATCCCGAATCCATTGAGCGAGGCGCTTTTGCAGCTATTGCGTTTGATCAATACGAGATCGGAAGAGCAACAGGGAAGCTTCTTTTGGAGGTTTTGAAAACGGGCAGTGCACTGAATCACCCACCTGTCTTATTGGATAATCCAAAGTTTTATGTTAATGAAAATGTTGCAGAAAGTTTGGGCCTTTCTAAGGAGTTTATTGAAGGATTAAAAAAGAAATATAATCAATTTGAAGAAACTGAAAATCCTACTGTTGCGAGCTCTTAAAGAATATATAGTAACTTATCTTTGCACTGACTGTTTGTTCCTGCGCTCCTAAGCTATGAAGTATAGCCGTCGTCGCTTGCGCCTAGACTGGAACTTTATTTTGCGTATTGCTTTTGAGCAGGGACGGATATGAGGGTCATTTCTGGATACCTAAGGGCCGTTAATTCCCCGCCAAAAACACATCCTGTATCTAAATTCACTGTGTTGTTTTCTACACATGATTTTTTGATGGTTTCATGCCCATAGGCGATTAAGGCTTTGCCAGTGTATGAGCTTACCCATGGCAGCCTCGTTGGAAGCCCATCTTTATCTAGTTTTCCTGTGGTGGGACCATAAAGGCAAAAAGACCTGATGCCTTTTGAATCTTGCCCTATATATTTTTCTTTCATGGCGGCATGGGTAGCAACAAGCTTTCCGTCATCAAAAATAAGGTGGCTTTGTAAGGATTCTAAAAAGGTATAAACCTCTTTAGAAAAGGAGGCTGGTTGCAACGCAAGTTGTTCGATTGTGTCTTCGAGCCCATGGGAGATAGTCACACTGTTCCCTTTGAGGTAACGTCTGAGTTTATCATCGTGGTTACCGTTGACACAGAAGGCGCGGCCTTTTGAGACGTTCTCCATCACAAGCCTCAAAACATCAGGAGACTTAGGTCCTCTGTCTGTTAAATCACCTACAAAGATTAAAGTGCGATTGTCCGGATGCGTGCAAAGGAAACGATTTTTTGCATCAATGGTGTAGTCCAGTTTTTTGAGCAGAGTAATAAGTTCATCAAAGCAGCCATGGATGTCTCCGATAATGTCAAAGGGAGCATGGTGGTTTACAATATATTTTGTATCAGTTTGAGAGAACATGGGGGAATTCTTAAAGTAAGTTGCGGGGGTCAAATTCCATGGTGATTTCCTTCCATACTTTATATTTATTAATAGGGAGATGGAGAGGCGTATAGCGGAATTCGTTCACAGCGCGCAGAGCCGTTTCAGCCAGAATGCTATAAGTTGGATTACTGAGAAGAGCCTGATTAACCAGCTTTGCATCCCGCACTGTGCGGTCAGGATTCATATAGATTGTGATTTTAATAGCGATTTCGTGCATCCCTTTGACGCCAGCTGGAAGACGCCAGACGCCTTCAATTTGTTTGCGCACCCGATCTAATTCACTGGCGGCAAGGTGGTCACTTAAGGCACCACCTTTTCCACCCGTTTGTTTTGTCTCCTTGGGAGTCAAATTCTTCAAAATAGAATCAAAGTCCCGTGGCTTCGCTTTGGGCTTTTTCTTAGGTTTGGACTTTGCTGGCTTTTTAAAGGCAGGCTTTGCCTTGGGAGGCTCAATGGTGGGCTCGGGGATTTTTTCTTCTTCTTTTGGCTGAGATTGTGCTTTTGGCTCAGGCAGGGGGATTACTTCTTCCGGTGCTTTTTCAGGAAGGGGCTCGGGCTCTGGTGTTGGCTCTGGTTGAGAAGGAGGAGGGACGATTTCTTTTTTAGGCTCCTCTTTGGGTTCTTCTTTTTCAGGAGCTTTAGGGCGTGGATCAGGAGATTTTGAGATATCTTCAATGGTATCCACTAAGTCGACGGGGAGGGGCTGGGCAATATCAATGACATCTGTTTTGTAATTCAAAAGCCCAACAACGGCCATTACAATAATGGCAATGTGAAGGCCAGCAGATAAAAAAGCATACCTTAGCATTTAGGTTTTAGACCTCTTTTTTGAGGCGTTAGGTGAAGAGGGTAGGGTCTTAGGGAGTTCAGCTAACAAGGCTACCTTATTAAATCCTGCTGCATTTAAACGCCCCATGAGTTCCATCACGCGTCCATAGGCCAAGCCTTGATCTCCGCGAACAAAAAGTCGTGTCCCTGGTTTTGCATCCATAATAGCATTGAGTTTTGCGATCAGATCATCGGGGGTAATTTTGGTTTCTTGTAGAAATAAATCACCGTCCTTATTCAAGGACAAGGTCACGGGCTCGCCTTTTTCATTGAGGCTAGAAGCCTTTGTTTTTGGAAGATCTACGGGAACCCCAACGGTGAGCATGGGAGCTGTAATCATGAAAATTACGAGAAGTACCAGCATGACATCCACAAGGGGCGTGATGTTGATCTCACTCATGGGAGGGCGTTTTGAACGTGAGCTTTGTCGCCCTGTTCCATTAGAGGTATGAAAAGAAGCTGCCATATTTTATGCTGCCTCTTCACACTTGCGAGACAAAATGGTTGAGAACTCATCTCGGAAGCTTTCAAGGCGTGCGCCATAACGATTAATTTCCGAAGAGATTCTGTTGTATCCCAAAACGGCAGGGATCGCAGCAATAAGCCCCAAGGCTGTTGCAAAGAGCGCCTCGGCAATACCTGGTGCAACGACAGCAAGGTTCGTGCTTTGGGACATGGCAATGCCTTGAAAGCTATTCATAATGCCCCATACCGTTCCAAAGAGGCCAACGAAGGGAGCTGTAGAACCAACGGAGGCAAGGAAAATCATGTGGCGTTCAAGGTAGTCCATTTCCTTGTTAATGGTTAGATTCATTAGGCGCTGAACCCGTTGTTGTAGAGACTGCCCACTGTCGGTATGGAGGGCTTGGGGGTTTCGTTGCCATTCGTCCATAGCAACACTAAAAATCGTTCCCATGGAATCATTTGGATCAAGTGGTTTTGACTTCAACATGTCATTGAGATTTTGTAAGGATTTTCCTGACCAAAAAGAGTCTTCAAATTTTTGAGCTAGTTTATTCAAAGAGCGCAGTTTTGACGATTTCGCAAAGATAAGGGTCCAGGACCAAAAAGAAGCAATAATTAATAAAAGCATAACGCTTTGGACAACCCAATCGGCGCCAATAAAGAGGTCCCAGGCAGAGACGCCAACGGATTGGACAGATTCCCCAAGGGCGGTTGTTTCAACGGTATTAGTCATGATATCTCCAATAAGTTTTAGAAAAGGCTGGTTCTTATTAAAACCCTGTCAACTTATTAATAAGTGATTGTGGAAGAGAAGCAGGCCTATAGGCTTTATTAACGCAAACTATGGTCATTTTAGCAGATGCAATCAAGGTTTGGGAGCAATAAATTTCTTGGGAAAAATAAAAACGAGTAGGTTTGTGATCGTCTAGGATTGTACGCACTTCTAAATGATCGTCCATAAAGGCAGGAGCTTTGTAATCAACGGTTATTGTCTTAATCACAAAGAGTAATTTTTCCTCTTCTTCAAGGCGTGTTTTAGTATACCCGCACTCACGGAGCATCTCTGTTCGAGCACGCTCAAAAAACTTTATGTGATTCGGGTGATACACAATTCCGGCAGCGTCGGTGTCTTCGATGTACACTCGAATTGTATGTTTAAAAATTTTCTTATCTGACATGAGGGTTTATTTCCTTTTGACTAAGAACAGTTGTTGCAGCATCAATAGATGTTTCTTAAAAGATATTTTTTAGAATGTATTCTGCAAAAAGAATAATGGGTTACAGTTATGATTTTAGAAGATTTTTATGAATCGAGGATATAAGTCTTACTACAATAAGGGCACGTCACAGTGCCCTTTTTGGCAACATCCAGGTAAACTTTTGGGTGGCCCTCATAGTCCCCACCATTACAGGCAACATGTTCTTGGGATGTGTAGACTTTTTCCATTTGCTTTTTACCTATTAAAAAATGACGTGTTTTTGTGGTCTCTTCCTTTTATTTTGGCGAAGAGAACTACTAAAATCAAGCTGATTATTGTGGCACCTGATGCGAGGGTAAAGAAAGATGGCCATCCAAGGTTTGCCACAAGAAGCCCTGAGAATGAAGAGGTGGCGACGCGCCCAAAATGTACAGCAGATGTTAAAAGAGCTAATTGAGTTGCTGCATAGGCTGGTGTGACTAGGGTCATTTGAAAGGCGAACAAAGCTGTTGTTCTCATGCCTGATGTAATATGTTCAACGGCAATTGTAAGATAAAGAAGGTCAAGGTCGTAACCGACATTGGCAATCAAAACAAACAGAAGAACAGAGAGGCCATGGATAGCTGCCGCAATGAAGAGGGCTTTAATGATGCCAATACGGGCAATGAGATAGCCTCCAATAAAACCGCCTAAAATAGAGGTAGCCATACCAAATATTTTCGAGACACTGGCGATTTCGGACTTTGAATAGCCGACCTCCACAAGAAAAATATTAGTCATATTGCCGATAAGATTATCGCCAAACTTATAAAACAGCATAATAAGAATGCTGACCCACCACCCTTTGCTCATCATAAAATTGCTAAAGGGGCAGATGACCGCACCGTAAAGCCAAGAAGCAATAGAGGCTATTTTGGGTGAGAGTATAGGGCGCTCATGGAGATATTTCCGAGCAGCCTCCTCTTTTTTTTGAGCTTCTTTGTTGTGGGCGGGATCTGGCTCTTTGATCAATAAAGTTGTGGCAACACCAACTAACACAAAGAGCGCCATAACTTGATACACCTGATTCCAAGTCATTATTTCGGAAAAGTAAAGAGCCCCAGCCCCAGCCATCAGCATCCCCATGCGATAACCAAATATTCCCATGGCTTCTCCGGCACCATATTGCTCCCGACCTAAACGTTCGACTTGGTAGGCGAGCATGGTGACGTCTTGGGTGGCGGCACTAAAGGTAACACAGATGGCAAAAAGAGCTGTAAGGGTGAGGTTCTGAGTGGGGTCCGTTTGGGAAAGAGCAAAAATGCTAAGGATGAGAGAGATTTGGCTTAGTAAAAGCCAGCTGCGTCGTCGACCTAGCGTTTTGGTTAAAAAAGGAATTTTGAGGCGATCAACAAAAGGAGACCATATAAATTTGATGGTATAGGGAAAGGCAACCCAACTAATCAGGCCAATTTTTGTATAGGAAATGCCAACTTGGTTTAGCCAAAGGGAGAGAGTTGAGGCCGTTAAAAAAAGAGGAATACCACAAGAAAAGCCAATAAGGGCCATGATAACCATGCGGCGGTCATTATAGGGCGCAAAGATGCCTTTGGAGAGTTCTGGATTTTCTTGTGCTGTATGTTGGCTTACGGTCATCGGCTTAGCGCCCTTGAGAGCTAGTTAGTACAATTATGCCTTTAATGTAAGGGAAAAGGGATCGTTCTGTCTATTCTTTATGGGAGAAAATTGAATTTTTTCAAAAAAAGTGAGAAAAACCTTGGTTTTTTAATTAAAATTTGAGATATTATGAGGGTACAGGTTACAAAAATAATATAAAAACTTTAGTTAACAGGGAATAGAAATGATATCGGGCACAGTCAAATGGTTTAATAAAACAAAAGGTTATGGGTTTATTTGTCCTGAGGATGGTAGTGAAGATGTTTTTATTCACGTAACCGTTCTTGAAAAGACGGGCATGCGTTACTTGGAGGAAGAGCAAACTGTAAAGTTTGAAACGGAAATCAAGAATGGACGTTTGCGTGCTATTAACATAGAAGTTGATGGTGCAACCCTTCTTGATATTTCTCCGCCTTCCCCAACTCCTGCTGATAAGGCCGAGGATAAAGAAGCTGCAGCTTAAAAGAATTTACCGCTATCATTCGCTTACATTTTGTTGTTGCGTTCCATGTCTATAAAAGCAAGCGTTGTCGTTGACGCTTCATGTATATGCAAAATTAATCCATGATAGACTTTCTATAGTGATTTATCTTTGCATTGACCGTTTGTTCCTGCGCTCCTANNNGTCGTCGCTTGTGCCTCCGGTCATTTGCAGGGGCAAAACCTAAATCACTATATATAAAAGTAAGTTCTCAGGCTCTCATTTTTTGAGAGCCATTTTGTTATACTGTGTCATTATGCTGCGCTTTAGATTGTCGAATAAAACAGCAAGAGTGCCATCGGGGATTGTCTGTGTTGCATCGTATGGCTTTAAGATGAGTGGGTCATTTTTGAAAAACTTTCGTAATAATTTTTCTGCTAGTTCGGCGCGTTGTTGTGCATTTAGTTTTTGAATATTATTTCCATTTACATATTGTTCATGAACAAGGAGAACTGTTTTTGCCGTACCAATTACCCGTTTTCTATCTGTTGTTTGTTTTATAAAACCTATGTCAAATCCTTGCAGAGCAAGGGGAGAAACTTGATTGGTGCCAAAAGGCCCTGCATAATCTTCATAGGGCAAAAAAGGCCTAAGTATGGCAGGGGTAATGGCTTCACACATGTCTTGTACTTTTATTTTGTGAGAGCAATTTTTTACACACCATCGATACTGAACATCGTTGTCAAGGGTGCAGATTGATTTTTGATCACATACGTTCGTGCAATGTTTACCACCTCTTTTGAAAAAATCTAAAAGAGCCTGACTTTCTTGAGCAGATAAGATCAATGAAAAAAATAAAACAAGTAAAAATCTATTGGACATTATTATTCCCCTTTTATGAAGGGAAATACTTAAGGAATCGTAAAGTATCGTCAGTTCCCTTCTTAGGCTTTTGGCGTCAGGAGAGAGCGCATATTGTCTCGTGTAACAAAATCAAGGATTTGTTGTACACCTTCGTCTTGGATGCCTTCGTCTTGTAGGGCTGAAATGCGCTCGGTCAACGGGCGATCATCCACGGCAAATAAAGCGTCATAAGCACTACGAAGTTGGGCAATTTGGTCGCGGTTAAAACCACGGCGCTTTAAACCAACAAGATTGAGACCACTTAGGTTTGCGCGGTCTCCTTTGACATTGGCATAGGGAATCACATCATGGCCAACACCGCTCATACCGCCAATAATAGCATGAGCGCCGATGGTAACAAATTGATGAACAGCCGCAAGGCCGCCGATGATAACGTAGTCTTCAACATTAACATGCCCCGCCAAGGTTGCATGGTTTGCCATGAGGATGTTGTTGCCTAAAATACAATCATGGGCGACATGGGTACAGGCCATCAAAAGGCAGTTATCGCCAATGACTGTGCGCATTTTATCGCCGGCAGTACCAGGTTGGATGGTTGCATACTCCCGAATGGTATTGTTTTTTCCAATGATAATTTTGGAGTCTTCACCCTTATATTTCAGGTCTTGGGTTTTATTGATGGAGACAAAAGGATAAAGCTCGGTGCCGTCTCCGATGGTGCAATTAACATCTTCAATAACCACATGGGAGTGCAAATAGACGTTGTCTTTGAGGGTTACTTTGGGACCAATGATGCAATAAGGGCCAATGCGAACCCCTTTACCAATTTTAGCATCAGGGTGGATAATGGCTGTTTGGTGAATATGAGGTATTGATGTTGTCATGATATCGGTTTTCCGCCCTAGTCTTTTTTTACAATCATAGCTGTAAATTTCGCTTCTGCATGTACTTTACCATTAACATAGGCTTTGCCAGAGAACTTCCAAACGCTCCCACGGCTTTGTAATTTTTCCACCTTCATTTCAAGAACATCACCGGGCACGACAGGGCGTCTGAATTTCGCTTCTTCGATATTCATGAAATAAACACTAGTCCCATTCCCGCCAAGATCAGTGGTATGGATTACAAGGGCGCCAGCGGTTTGGGCTAAGGCTTCTACGATAAGAACGCCTGGCATGATAGGTTCACCGGGGAAATGTCCCTGGAAAAAAGGCTCGTTAAAAGTTACATTTTTAAAACCAGTGCAACCTTCACCTGCCACAATGTCTTGAATGCGGTCCACCAACAACATGGGATAGCGGTGAGGGATAAGGTTCATAATTTCCGTAACAGTTAAAGTATCTTGAGGCATTGTTTATGCTTCCTTCTTTCTTTTTTGTGCAAGCCTCGCGAGGGAGACTGTTTGACGGTGCCATTGGCGTACAGGTACAGCAGGTGTACCTGCAACCTTTTGACCTGGGTCTACATCTTTCATTAAACCGGCTTGTGCGGCTATTTGAACTTGAGAGCCAATATTTAAGTGCCCGGCAAGGCCGGCTTGCCCTGCAGCAACGACAAAGTCACCTAACGTAGTGCTCCCAGATATGCCGACTTGGGAAACAATCACACAGTGTTTGCCAAGGCGAACACCATGCCCTAATTGTACAAGGTTATCAACACGGCTACCAAAACCAATATGAGTATCGTCTAAGGTACCTCGATCTATGGTAACATTTGCACCAATTTCAACGCGGTCCTCAAGCACAACGCGACCCAATTGAGGAACGCTTACATGGCCTTTTTCATCCATAAAAAAACCAAATCCAGCTTGTCCAATACGCGTGCCAGGTAGAACGGTGACATTATCTCCAATAAGGCAGTGGGAAAGACTTACATTTTGCCCAATCTTGCAATTTTTACCAATTTTAACACCACGACCGATAACGGTATTAGCACCAATAAAAGTACCAGAATCGATTTCTACGCCCTTTTTGATGACGGCACCAACTTCAACCACAACACCCTTAGCAAGGGAAGCTGTTGATGAGATCAAGTCTTTGCGAGCAGAAAATTCACACTCTGCGGAAGGGTAAAAATGGTGAGCTGTGACAGCGTAGGCGCGATAGGGGGTTGGAATGATAAGGGGAATGGTTTTCTCGGGCGTGAAGGGGGCGAGATCTTTTGTTGTGAACACGCAGCCTGCTTTTGTTTCTTTGAGGTCGTCCAAGTACTTTGGATTGTGAAAAAAAGAAAGATCAGAGGGTGTGGCGTCCTTTAAGGTACTAACGTCTGAAATTTTCCCCGAAGCTTTATAGAGATCTTGGTCATTGGCAAAAGTAGCGCCGACAAGGCCAGCAATTTCTTGAACAGAGAAAGGGCCTTTATTATCATAAAAACGAGTATCAGTCATAGAAATTAGACCCCCTCTGGAAATTGAATATCTATTTTTGGCATATCTTTGTCAAGGCGCGCTAAGATGCGATCAGTAATATCATAGCCGTCTTCTTGATACATGACAACATTTTTAGGAATCACGAGGGTGATTCCTTCAGATTCTGCAAGCTCGCTCACCAGAGCCATAACTTGTTGGATCACTTGTGATCGTGCATCGTGGAAGGATTTTTCAAGGATCTTAGTTCGCCCACTCAAGCGTTTTTGCACATCGGT
Source organism: Holosporales bacterium (assembly GCA_003503995.1). Taxonomy (GTDB): domain Bacteria; phylum Pseudomonadota; class Alphaproteobacteria; order Caedimonadales; family UBA9215; genus UBA9215. The sequence continues at coordinate 3,325 of DOCA01000096.1, read as the reverse complement.
TACTTTATTTTCAAAAACTTTTTGTGCTTTTTCAAAGCCAGGGTCTCTTTTGTTTTGTAGATTTTTTAAGGCTGCTTCTTGAGCTCGGAGCTCCTTTTCATAACCTTCAACATCTTTTTGGAGTGCAGTTCGACGCTCTTCGACTGTTTGCTGAATATAGGTACTAACAGCAGCATCACGAATGACACGGTCAATATCCAAAACCGCTAGTTTAAAGGGTTTGGAAGAGGACTTTAACTCAGCTGAGTTAACACTTCCCCCACTCATAATAAGAACCATAACTAGCGTTTTCAAAAAAGCGCTCATAGGATAATTTTCCTTTATCTAAACCGAGATCAACAAATTTTAGAACCGTGTTGACATACCAAAAAGGAACGGTTGGGTTTTATCAAATTCAGCCTTTGTTATGGCATAGGCCAAGTCAATTTTCAAAGGCCCTAAAGGAGAGCGCCAACGTAGGCCAACACCAATTGAGGAGCGGAACTTGTTTTGATCTTTTATTTCTGAAGACGGGTCTCCAGTTTTCCAAACACTACCCCCTTCAATAAAGGTGGCACCCTTCACACCAAATTCATTTGGTAAACCAATGGGGAAGGTCAATTCAACGGTACCAACATAGCTTTGTAAACCACCCAGAGGGTCATTTGTTGCACGGTCACGGGGGCCAACACCACTGGTTTCAAAACCACGCAAAGTATCAGCACCAAGGGTATAACGGTCCACAACACGAACGTCTTTTCCAAGTCCTGTCATAAAGCTATAGCGACCAGAAACCTCGACAATCCAGTCGTCCATTAAGGAATAATAATAGGCGCCAAAGAGAGAGTTTTTGAGGTAGCGAATGTTACCACCAAGACCAGCTAGGTTGTTTCCAAATCCGAGAACATAACCTTGGGTTGTGTTAATACGACTATCCCGTTTATCATAAGAAACCGTATGGCCAAGTTCAGACAAGATAGATTGCCCACGTTGCTCTTTAATAAAGCGAGAAGAGTCGCCTTTGATACCAGAAATTTCATCACGGCGTAAGGTATAACTAACTTGTTGACTAAGATCTTCGGCCAAGTGATATCCCATACGCAAGGTCATACCATGGATTTTTTGATCAAAAGTTTGATTAAAGTATTTGTTTTGTGTAATACGATAGAGGTCAATACCAGCGGCAAGATCACGGCCCAAGAAATAAGGTTCTGTAAAGCTAATATCAAACTCTTGACGGCGCTTAGCCCAAGTGACACCAAAACTTAAATCTTGACCACGTCCTCGGAAGTTGTGCTCAGCGAACTTAAATTCCGCAATTGGACCATCGGAGGTTGAAAAACCACCCGCAATACTTAGTTCCCCAGAGCGATCTTCTTCGACTTCAATGGCAATATTGATGCGATCGGGGTAGCTGCCAGGTTCTTTAATAATTTTAACATTTTTGAAATAGCCAAGGTTGCGAATGCGTCGCTCGGACTTTTTCATCTTGTCCGCATTAAAGGCATCGCCTTCATAAAGCAAAAGTTCGCGGCGAATAACATCATCATCTGTACGCTCGTTTCCATTAATGCTGATTTTTTCAACATAAACACGAGGGCCTTCGCTTAAAACAAAGTTAATGGCTATGGTGTTGGTTGCTTGATCTTTTTCAATATTGGGAAACACATCAACAAACGCATAACCAAGACGTCCCACTTCATCGGTGATTTTATCAACGGTTTTTTCAACTTCTTTGTTGTTGTAAACGTCGTCATGGCCAAAGGTTGCAAGTTTTTCTAAGGCAAGAGGGTCAACGTTAGGAAGTTTTGACGTGACGCTAACGGTAGAAATTCTATAGCGCGCCCCCTCATCAAGGGTAAAGGTAATGAAGAATTCTTTTTTGTCTGGTGTGAGTTCTGCAACAGCCGATTTTACACGGAAGTCCGCATAACCATGCTCAAGGTAAAAGAGGCGTAACAATTCACGGTCATAAGCTAAACGGTCTGGATCATAGTTATCGTCAGATGAAAAGAAACGGTACCAGCGACTTTCTTTAGTTTGAATGGCGGTTTCTAGCTTGCCTTCACTAAACTGAGAGTTTCCAATAAAGAAAATACGACCGACTTTAGTTTTGTTTCCCTCTTCAATTTCAAAAACAACGTCAACGCGGTTTTGAGGGAGTTTAACAACTTTTGGTGTTACATCAGCAACAAAGAAGCCTTTATAACGATAAATACGCTTGATAGCATTGACTGCTTTTTTAATTTTACTGCGTGTTAAAGGTTGGCGGGCAGCCATACCAATTTCGCTTTTTAGGATGTCATCGGAAATATCATCATTACCGTCAAATCCGATGCGGTTAATGCTGGGGTTTTCTTCTACTTGGATCACAAGGACTTGTTTTACAATCCTGAGTTTAACATCTCGAAAATAGCCAGAATCATAAAGGCGTTTAAGGGATTTGTTAAGGCTGTCTTCTGAAAAACCACCACCAGGTTCTTGGACCAATAAAGAGCGGATGGTTTCTGCTTCAATACGTTCGTTCCCTCGTACATCCAAACCACCAATACGTTGTACTGGAACAGCTTGAGCGACATGCGAAACGCAAAGGATCGCAGTAGCAATTAGAAGAGTGAAAAATTTGTTTGTTATATAATGCACGCTGGCCTCTTTTTTTTAATAAGTCGTCTTTGTTGGGGGAGAATCTTTAAACTTAACTAAATAAGCCCATGATCCATTGTGGAATAGCTAGTCTGGATAGGTCCTTCCACGTTAAAAATAGAATTAAAAGCATAACTAATCCGAATCCCACACGATAGGCCATTTCTTGGGCTTTTTCGTGAACAGGCTTGCCTCGGATAGCTTCAATTAGATAGAAGAAGATATGACCACCGTCAAGCATGGGAACGGGAAAAAGATTGATAAGTCCCAAGTTAATGGATAAAACAGCTCCGAGCCAGATCAAGGCAGTGATGCCTTGTTGAGCGATTTGGCCTGTGACTGTTGCAATTCCAATGGGGCCACTAAGGCCATCGGAAGAGCGTTCCCCAACAATCATTTGCCCCAAGGCCTTGAGTGTTTGAGTCGTCATATCAAGAGTATCCTTTGCGGCGTGACCGATGGCAGCAAAGAAACCACGCACTTCGTTTTTAACAACAGGCGCAAAACCTAGGCCAAGGCGTCCTACAATTTTTCCGCTGGGTAATTCGTTTCTGTCTGGTGTTGCTTTTAAGATAAGAGTTTCATCTCCTCGTTGGACAGTAAGGGTAAGTTCTTTTTCTGGGTTATTGGCAATGGCTTTTTGGAAGGTTTCAACGGAAAGTTTTTCAACACCCTCAATGGCAATTAAAATATCGTCTTTTTT
>DOCA01000187.1 GCA_003503995.1 Holosporales bacterium | reverse complement strand
ATTCCATTACCGCTATTGTACATTGTATGAGTTTTATTTGTTTTTTTGCGGAAACGAGTTAGTCCTTATTATGTATTTGTTGTTAATGTTGTGTATATTAATGCAATAGCGGCAATAAACGCTGCGTTGTCTTATCAATAACTGCCAACTCCGGTAAAATATTAAGCTAATGAAATTTGGCGCTCATGTCTCAATAGCTAGAGGTATAGATAAGGCTCCACAAAGAGCTCATGATCTAGGATGTGAATGCTTTCAAATCTTTTCCAGATCCCCTAGGGGTGGAAAACCTCCGGAGTTGAAAAATGAATTGGTTGCATCTTTTCTTGATGAATGCGCCAATTGCGAGATTACCGAATACTATATTCACACACCCTACTACGTCAATCTTTGTTCTGAAAAGAAGGAATTAAGAGATTCATCCATCTCCATCATCAAAGAGGAGCTTGAACGGGGTAGCACTTTAGGGGTCAAATACATTATGACTCATCTTGGGAGCTCCAAGGGATCCAATAGAAAACAAGCGTTGAATATGATTATCGAGGGCTTAAAAAAAATAATGGGTAACAGCGATTATTCTACTGAGCTTCTCCTGGAAAACACCGCTGGGCAAGGAGCTACTATGGGAGATAGTTTTGAAGAATTGGCAGAAATATTAAATGGTGTTAAAGGCTCCGATATAGGTATTTGTATTGATACTGCACATCTCTTCGCCTCAGGATACGATATTAGAACAGAAGATAAATTCAAAGAAACATTTAATAAGCTTTCTGGCACTATAGGGGTAGAAAATATAAAACTATTCCACGGGAACGATTCTAAGATTGGGCTTGGAGAGAGAAAAGATCGCCATGAACATATAGGAAAAGGAAAAATTGGGACTCAAGGATTCAAAAATATCATAACTAATCCGACTTTTGAAAAAATTAATATGATAGTCGAAACTCCTCCTGATAAAGTCGGAGACGACATTAATGTTTTAAAAAAACTAAGAGATAAATAACCCCCTTTACAATTTATGCTGAAATGGGAATTATAAAGCCATGATTCAAAACTTATTAGTTGGAAAAGGGGGAAAAGAACTTTTTATTTTCCCCAAAATGGCAAATCGTCATGGCCTGATAGCTGGCGCAACCGGGACAGGAAAAACCGTAACCCTTCAAGTGCTGGCAGAAAATTTTAGTAGAATTGGAGTTCCCGTTTTTTTATCAGATGTTAAGGGAGACCTCTCCGGAATTACCAAAGCTGGAAAAGAACATCCAAAAATTACAGAACGAGTGAACACGATCTGGGATGTTTTTGGAGAACTTGGCCATCCCATTCGAACAACAATTTCTGAAATGGGACCACTGCTTTTAAGTCGCTTGTTAAATCTAAACGATACTCAAACCGGGGTGCTAAGTTTAATTTTTAGAATTGCAGATGATGACGGTTTACTTCTCTTAGACATAAAAGATCTTCGTTCAATTTTGCAATACGCTGGAGAAAACGCAGCTGAGTTCACAACAGAATATGGAAGAATTTCCAGAGCAAGTGTTGGAGCAATTCAGCGTAAACTTCTCGCTCTCGAAGATCAAGGTGGAGATATTTTCTTTGGCGAGCCAGCGCTCGATCTGAATGATATTTTACAAACAGATGGAAATGGAATAATTAATATTTTAGCAGCTAACAAGTTGATGGGGTCGCCCAGAGTCTATGCAACTTTTTTATTATGGCTTTTGTCAGAATTATTTGAGCAACTACCTGAAACTGGAGATCCTGAAAAACCGAAATTGATTTTCTTTTTCGACGAAGCACATCTTCTTTTTAATAATGCACCAGAAGCGCTGCAAGATAAAATTGAACAGGTTGCGCGCCTGATCAGGTCTAAAGGAGTGGGTGTATATTTTGTAAGTCAGAACCCCCTGGATATTCCAGATGAAGTTCTCGGACAATTAGGAAACAGAATTCAACACGCACTTCGTGCCTATACTCCTCGTGACCAAAAAACTGTTAGATCTGCAGCTCGAACCTTCAGAGCTAATCCAAAACTGGATACCGAAACAGCAATAACAGAGCTCGGAGTGGGAGAAGCTTTGATATCATTTTTGGATGAAAAAGGACGCCCGAATATCGTAGAGCAAGCTCTCATCAGACCCCCATTCAGCCAGATTGGGTCCAATAGAATCAAAAGAACGAAAACAGATAATTCAGAGTTTGCTAGTACATGGATTATATGAAAAATCCGTAGACCGTGAGTCAGCATATGAGATACTAAAAAAGAGAGCTGAGCAGGCTCCCAAAGCAGCTCCAGTCTCAAAGAAAAATCTTGGGCGAAAGCGTCAAGGTATCGTAGAAACCATGGCAAAAAGCGCAGCTAGGAGCTTCGGAAGACAAATTGCTACTCAACTTATGAGAGGGATATTGGGATCTATCCTCAAATAGCGATATTAAGAACTTTTTGTATAATTTTAAGACCATCATGACAACTAATTTCAGGCAGTTAAACGAAGACATTAAACCATCTTCTTAGCAGATGGGGATAAAGCCTTGATATCTAATATTAGACTTTAAGGTATGGGGAATACTATAATTAAAATAATGAAATTAAATGTATGCGTTTAAACCCTCTTTATTTATCATTCAAACTAAAAACATTATGAAGACAAGTGGTTATAGGGAGAGGGCAAAAAACCCTATACTCAACTACTGTCTGACCTATACAATAAGTCAAAACATTTCAGTGTTTTAAGAGACAAACTTATATAGAAAGATCATATTACCCTAGCTGGCAATCCTGAATCATTCATATTTTTATTAAACTCACACACAATTAGAACACCAGTACATTATAGAAGATGTTCAGGATTATAGAAGTTGCAAAAACAGGGCTCAAAATTACAACTATTGCACACTTTAACTATTACTTATAACCTACTGTCACTATTGTCTATTATATTTTAAGAAAATTGGTGTTTTTCAGTGCGTAGGAAAAACACTGTCTTAACTTACTGTAACTATTGAATATTTCAAGAATTTTTAGTTTACATAATAGTACATTATCGGACGTTTATTTTCAACTCAAAATCGGCAATATCAGGCTACACCTTTGCCTAAATAAGGTTTTAATTTGGGTGAAAAATTTCTCTTAATTAATGTCTGTTTAATGCTCCACTCTTCGCTATTATCAAACTCGGACAGGAGTTTGATTTCTGCTCCCTCCTTAAACGCAGTCGGCACTCCATCTCTATAAAGAACTCTATTTTTGTAATGAGAGGACACCTTGTTTCCAGGTGTAATTATGCCCATCAAATTAAGCGGATCTGAAGCGCTTAGTGAAACCAGTTCCCCTGTTTTATTTTTCCTTCTCATGTCTCTGAGTGAGGCTACCGCTTCGGGTAAAGCAAACTGCTCACCTGTCACTCCCTCAACAAATCTTCCTCCCCGAACTTCTCCTCTGAGTTCAAGCAGTCTGAGCACTCTTACAAGGGCTCTCCATAGAAGAGCAAAACTTTCCTTCTCTAAAAGTTTTCTGAATACTACTCCATATCTCGACAAAATAATCCGAGCGATTGCTCGTATCTCTTCTAACAATTTCTTGTCCTTATTTTCATCTTCTGTATTTCGAATCAGAGACCACCTGCTTGTCCATTCCATATTGAAGCTGATTTTTTTCTTCTTCTACCTTTTTCATTTTATATTTTGATCTGACAAGGAGAGCTCTCAAACCTGTGTAGCTGTCAGAAGTAATCAGACCTTTTGCTACAAGTTCAGCCAAGGCAATTTTCGTTTCTGTCCTGAGGCATTTTGATCCCGAAACAATTTCTTCAAAAAACGATGCTTCTTTTGAGGAAATAAAATCAAAAAACTTTTTTTTACGCTGTGTGATAAATCTTCTAAATTATTTTCTGGAGTTTTGCCGATATTTTTCCATATATCTAAATTAGTTCTCTTAACAATTGTGATCGGTGTGGTTTTTATCGGAGAAGATTTTTTGCCTCCGTTCGTATTCCCTGTCCGGAACCTTCCCCACACTGCAGATCCAGAAAGACACAAAGTATCCATCCAGGTGTGATCATAATTTTTAATACGAGAAGAAAAAATGTCTCTCTCCCATGATGCGGCCGGAGCCTCAAAACCTTCCAGCTGGTCAAGCACTCCTCTCAAGGCTTCAACCCCTTCGGGTTTTTCATCTGAGCTGACTCCTTGCCAGGAAAAAAGAAAGCGCATGAAGTCAGAAGCAGAAACAGGTTCTATCTCTCTTCTGAGTTTTGTAAGAGTGTATTTATTAACTCGGGCGAGCAATCTTCTTTCGCACCACTCAAGTTCATCGAACCCTGGAGTGAAGTTTCCTCTAAACACAAACCCCTCTCCTTCTAATTTTAGAAGAGCCTGGTCCACTTCTGAAGAGCTAACTCCTAAGGTCTCAGAAATTTGATCGACTGTGACGGGTCCGAGGGCCTCCAACCTACTTCTAATGATTTCAACAAGAGCTTCTTCTTTGCTAACAGATTTTTCTTTTAATCTCTCAGGGATTTCAATTTTCGGGTTTAAACTTGCTTCATTGTATGTAGAGATCATATGATTCAGTCTTTCAATAGCGATCCAAAAGACCTTCTTTTTCTTCGTTATCAATTAAGTAGCTCTGTTTTCTGATATGAGCTGATCAAAAAACAGCTTCCAGCCATTAATTTTCCCCTCTTCTGCGGTCAAAAATCCACATATTACCAATGCGTCATGCGAATCATTTGCACTTTCTGCTTCGGGGCAAGCCTCTTCTTTTACTATTTTTATGGCTTCCGGATCCAACTGCCCTAATTCAG
>DOCA01000164.1 GCA_003503995.1 Holosporales bacterium | reverse complement strand
TTTGTTAATTTCTTTGTGATAATTCTAATTTTAAGATACATTTTATGCATTGAAACTTACGGCTCATTGACGTGGTCTGATGGGGCTTTTCTGGGAGGGAAAGTGAAAGAAAAAATAAGATTTTCCTTAAAACTATCTTGGGTTATTACCTATGCAGTGGTTGCTTATTTGATTGCGACGGATATTTATACACCAAGCATGCCCTCTATCACGCGCTATTTTGGCGCAACAGAAGATTTGATTCAGTTGACCATGGCCTCCTTTATGTTAGGGGCTTTCGCCTCCACTTTATGTAGCGGAGCGTTAGCAGAAAATTTTGGCAGGCGGCGGATTTTTATTGGGGGGCAACTTTTATCCGTTCTTGTAAGCTTCCTTTGTATCGTTGTGCAGGACCCTTATTTATTGATCGTTGCTCGTTTTCTTCAAGGGCTTGGGTGTGCCGTTGCCTCAGTTATCGGTTTTAGTGCGGTTCAGGATAATTATTCTCCAAAAGAAAGCGCTCGGATTTTTAGTGTGATGGGCGCAGCCTTTGCTGTGATTCCGGCCTTAGCGCCAACCCTTGGAGGGCATTTGGATCAACTTTGGGGGTGGCGCTCTAACTTTATGGCGATTTTTTTCTTTTTATCTTGCTCTTGCCTTTTGTCTTATCTTTTCTTTCATTTACCAGAAAAGAATGATCAAAGAGTGCCCTCTAACCTCTCGCAAGTCCTGAAAACATATGCCTCTATCTTGAGAAATAAGAAATTCTTGCGTTATGGTATGATGAATCCCATTTTTATTTCTGGAGAATGGTTTTATCTCACTATTTTGCCTTTTTACTTTATTCAGGTAATTGGTGTTTCAGCGCCGGTTTATGGGTACTATCTGGGCGCTATGTTAGTATCTTATGCCATTGGGACGTATCTGGCGACCAAGCTTATTGATAGCATTGGTCACGATAAAACCATCAAACTTGCCTTTATGACCTCTATTTGGGGTGGTGGTGGCCTTCTTATTACTCACGTTTGTTTTCCAAAAAGCCCCGAAGCTGTTGCGGTGTGTATTGGCATTTATTTGATCGGGCAGGGCTTATCTTTTACGCCCTCCATTACCAAAACCCTTGAATCATTTGATAGTATTAGGGCTTCGGCCTCATCAGTGCGAAGTAGTATAAGTGCTTTGTTTGCGGTGTTGGGAACTTTGGCAGCGAGCTTTTTTAACGATTTCACCCTTATTCCGTTGGGGCTTTATATCATTTTTTTATCCTTGGCTGGGCTCTTTCTTTTTAGTTTTTTAAGGCAGAATGAGGATTCTTAACCGCCAAAGGCACGTTGAGAGGGTGTGCTTTTTAAAGCATCCCCAGGGCGGCGATTTCCTGGCTTGTAGCGTTTAAAGTTATCTGGTGATGAGTAACTGCTTCTTCTTTTTTTGGATTTTTTGAGAGCAGTAGATTGCTGATCTTTGGTTGTTGGTACCCCAGATTCTTCGAGGAGGGTTGCATAAGGGTTTGAGGATTTTTTACCGAGGTCTGATTCTTTTTGAGACGGCTTTTCTTTTTTAGATTGTTTTTCCAGCTCTTTTTCAACCAAAGCACGCTCTTCGGGGGAAAGAAGAGTTGAGAGGTCATCCTCATCATTAGCCGTCGTTATAGCCTTAAGTGTGCTCGAAAAGAGCAGAGAAGCGCACATAAAAAAGAGTGGAAGTAAGGTGTTGTTTTTTTTCATGTTACGTCTTTCCCTGCTTTTCCTTAAGTTTCTATATTATAGCTAATCATTTTTGCATTTACACTTTGTTGCTGCGCTTCGTGCCTATAAGAATAGGCGTTGTCGCTGACGCCTCGTGTACACATAAAACTAATCAACTATAGTTCTTTGTCTTAGAATCGCTTGCTTTAACTCTGGTCCAGGTTTGTGTCTTCCAGAAAAATAGAATATATCCTGTTACTTCTAATGTATCACCATTTACAAGTTCAAGCTTACTGTCATAGGTTTTCCCTGTACGAGGGCTATAGATTGTTCCACCTGTATAGGTATTCTCATCTTCTTTATTAAAGCCCTTAAGCATCAACACACCCATAATTGGCCGAGCCCTTAGGGTTTCATCTGGATTCTTTTTATCTAGCTTGGGTTTTCCTGTATTTGGATCAATGGGCTCTTCGAGAGCAATGATTTTACCGCAGAGTTGTTGAGGGTTATCCTCACAATTGGAGATTTGAACATGGGCAGTTCTGTTTTCATCTTCTTTTTTTTCTGTTTGCCAGACACCTTGGACGCCTGTTGAAGACTCTTGTGCATAAGTTGAAGACTCTTGTGCATAAAGGGAGGTTGCTAAAAGTGGAAGGGCAAAAAGTGTGAGTAAAGTAGTCTTAAGCGTCTTTTGCATATGGATTTTCCCTGTTGTTTTTTATGAAGACTGTTGCATTTTTGCACATATTTTAGAGAATTTCAAGTTTATCAAAAATTTCTCTATTTTTTTATTAAAAAGCCCGATAAGTTGGAATTGTTAATAAACAAGGAGATTATCAATGCAAAAAACAGGTTTTTTAATTGCAACAACTGCAATTGGCCTTGTTCTCGGCCTTACTCAGGCTCAGTCAGCTGGTTTTAAAATCAATGAAACAAGAACCGTCGCCAATGCGACAGCTGGTTCTGGTGCAATCGGTGGTGATGTCACCACAATGTATAATAACCCTGCAACAATGACTTCTTTAAAGGGTCACCATTTTGCGGCTGTGGGTTCTTTCATTATCCCGAGTACAAAATTCAAAGATGGTGGATCTAGCAGTGCAGCAGGTAGTGACGGCGGTAATGGCGGTGAGTTTGCTTTTGTGCCAGCCGTCTATGGTATGTGGAGCGTTCAACCCAATATGCAAGTTGGTTTGGCGTTAACAGCTCCTTTTGGTTTGGGAACCGAATATAACTCTGATTGGAAAGGGCGTTACCACTCTGTTAAGTCAGAGCTTAGGACTCTTAATATTAACCCCAATGTTGCTTATAAAATTAATGACATGTGGAGTGTTGGTTTGGGTGTATCCTTCCAATATGCTGATGTGACACTAGAGAGCAAAATTAATAATGCTAGATTCGCTGCTGGTGCTATCGATGCTGACTCAAGATTGACGGGTGATGACTGGGGTGCTGGCTTTAACGTTGGTCTCTTATTCGAACCTATGAAAGGCACTCGTCTAGGCTTGTCCTATCGCAGTAAAATTCTCCACGGTTTGCGCGGTGATTTCACTAACAATAACATTGGTGCTGCGACAACTGCACAAACAGGTTTGACAAATGGCATTACTAAGATATCAGCTGATTTGACAACACCAGAAAGTGTTGATTTCTCAGTTGCCCATGATTTGAATGAAGCATGGACTCTTCTTGGATCTGTTGTATGGACCCGTTGGAATCGCTTTAATGAGCTTGCGGTACGTGCACGTGCAAATGGAGCAACAATTATTAATGAGCGCCAAGGTTGGAAAAACGTGTTTATGTTCTCCCTTGGAGCAGACTGGAAATTTGCAAAGGATTGGGTTGCTCACTTTGGAGCAGCTTATGATCAATCTCCTATTTCTGATCAACATCGTGGACCAAGATTACCTGGCGAGGACCGTGCATGGCTTGCAACAGGTCTTGATTGGTCTGTGACAGATTGGGCTAAGGTTGGTTTGTCCTATACGTTTATCTTCGTGAAAGACGCTAAGATTAATAATCCTAATGCTCTTGGTGATCGCCTTCAAGGTGAATTTGATGCGCATATTAATATCATTGGTGTTAATGCGAACTTTAAGTTCTAATAATAAAAAAATATATCTTCCCTTCCTTGAGGGGGGAAGAAAACTCAAAGGAGTGCGCGAAATCGCACTCCTCTTTTTTTGTGCTTTTTTTAAAAGAGAAGGTACCCCCTTGTGGTCTGATTTTTATGGCATTCTCTTAGATATCTCGACTTGTGCAGTCGTTGGTTTTTTTGTACACTTGAATAGGAAAATAGAATGTTATGATTTTTTGAAAAAGATATCGTGCAAAATAAGATGGCGATAAGATCATTGAGGGAGCGCATTAAAAATGGTTACAAAAAAAGATAAACCTGCAAGCAAGCCTAAGGCGACAACGGCTGTAAAAAAGGCACCTCCTAAGAAAGTCCCCGCCAAGAAAACTCCCGCGGCAAAAGCAGCTCCTAAAAAGAAAACGCCTGCCAAATCTGTGTCGAGTGCCAAATACCCATGGCTAAAGAAATATCCTGAGGGAATTTCATGGGACGCTAAAATAAAAGAATCTCCTCTTTATGACCTCTTAGAGGCTTCAGCAGCAAAATTTCCTGATCGTTACCTTTTAGATTTCTTGGGTAAAAAATATACCTATGGTGAGATTTCTAATCTTGTTGATCGGACTGCTAAAGGACTTTTGGCCCAAGGCGTTAAACAAGGAACGCGTCTTGGTTTGTTTTTGCCAAACTGCCCTGTTTATGTTGTGTTTTATTATGCTGCCATGAAAATTGGCGCTACTGTTGTGAACTTTTCACCTCTTTATGCCTCCCGTGAGGTTGCAACTCAAATTGAAGATTCCAATACAGAAGTGATGGTAACATTGGACTTGGAGGCTCTTTATCCAAAAGTTTACAAAATGTTTGAGCGTACTGAGATGAAGAAAATGATCGTATGCCCTTTAAAAGATCAGTTGCCTTTTCCAAAAAATATATTATTTCCTTTACTAAAATCCAAAGAAATTGCAAGACTCCACCGTCAAGATAAGCGACTTATTTTCTTTAACGATTTGATTGATAATGACGGCCAAAGTAAAGCTGCGAAAATTACGCCTCGTGATGACATCGCGTTGATTCAATATACGGGTGGCACAACAGGTTTGCCTAAAGGCGCTTTGTTGACCCATGCCAATGTCACAGCCAATGCGAGCCAAGCAGACATGTGGTTTTTGCATGATGGGAAAAGCAAAGAAAAAGTCTTGGCGGCTCTTCCTTTGTTTCATGTTTTTGCCATGACAGCTGTGATGAATTTGGCCATCAAAATGGGGTCAGAAATCGTGATGATGTTTCCTCGTTTTAACCCCGAAGATGCGATGAAAATGATCCAAAAGCACAAGATTACTTTCTTTCCAGCTGTGCCCACTATTTATAATCTTATTTCAAATCATCCTGATGTTAAGAAATATGACCTTTCTTCCGTCAGGGCCTGTTTATCAGGTGGGGCGGCTTTGCCTGTTGAGGTAAAGCGTGAATTTGAAGAGTTGACAGGATGTAAAGTCATTGAGGCTTATGGGTTAAGTGAGACATCGCCAGCAGCAACGGCTAATCCTTTAGATGGCCTTAATAAAGAAGCCTCCATTGGTATTCCTTTTCCAGGCACAACAGTTAAAATTATGTCCCTTGAAGATCCTTTAAAAGAAATGAAGCAAGGTGAAAAAGGAGAGATTTGTATCTCGGGCCCTCAAGTGATGAAAGGCTATTGGAATCGTCCAGCGGAAACAGGATTGTCCTTAGTGAAAGGTCTTTTTCATACGGGGGACGTTGGTTATATGGATAAGGACGGTTATACGTTTTTGGTTGATCGCATTAAGGACCTTATTATTTGTAGCGGTTATAATGTTTATCCTCGTGTTATTGAGGAGGCTATTTATTTGCATCCTGCCGTTGAAGAAACAACGGTTATTGGTGTGCCTGACAAAAAACGTGGTGAAACCCCAAAGGCTTTTGTGAAATTAAAAGCTGGCCAGTCTTTAACAGCCCAAGAGTTGGAAATGTTCTTGGAAGAGAAAATCTCTCCCATTGAGATGCCAAAGATGATTGAATTCAGGGAAGAGCTTCCTAAAACAATTATCGGAAAGCTTTCTAAGAAAGAGTTGGTGGCCGAAGAAAAAGCAAAACAAGTTGCTGAAAAGGAAGCTGCAAAGGCAAAAGCAAAAAAGAAAAAATAGTCTGAATTGCTTTTAAATTTTAAAAAGCATACTTCTATTAATGCATTGATTTAACAGGTTTATATAGGGAGAATTTTAATGACAAAAGCTGTAATAGCTGGGTACGTTCGCACACCATTTCACTTTGCAACAAAGGGGGATATGAAAAAACTCCGAGCTGATGATATGACAACTTTTGCTGTTCGTGCTTTGCTTGAAAGAGCCAAAGTTAACCCCGAAGATATTGAAGACTTAATATTGGGGTGTGCTTTTCCTGAAGGAGAGCAAGGACTTAATATGGCGCGTCTTGTTGTGTTAAATGCAGGGCTCCCTGATAGCATTGCAGGGGTTACGCTGAATCGTTTTTGTGGGTCTTCTATGCAATCTATTCACAGTGCGGCAGGTGCTATTGCTTGTGGTGCTGGCGAAGTTTTTATTTGTGCAGGTGTTGAGTCCATGAGCCGCGTACCTATGGGAGGCTTTAATCCCATGCCTAATCCAAATTTGTATGACCGTCGCCCCGAGGCTTATATTGGCATGGGGGAGACGGCCGAAAACTTAGCCAACAAGTATAAAATTTCAAGGGCAGACCAAGAGGCTTTTGCCGTTAGAAGTCAACAAAAAGCGGCGGCTGCTCAATCTGAGGGACGTTTGAAAGATGAAATTGTGCCTGTTAAAGTGCGCAGTGAAACCGTTGAGCAAGATGGCTGTATTCGCCCTGACACAACCGTTGAGGGTTTGGCAACCTTAAAGCCTGCTTTTGATGAAAAAGGTTCTGTTACGGCTGGCACATCTTCACCCTTAACCGATGGCGCTGCTGCAACATTGGTGTGTTCAGAAGAGTATGCAAAATCCCATGGCCTTGAGGTTTTGGCTCATATTAAGTCCTTCGCCGTTACGGGTTGTGACCCAGCTATTATGGGTATTGGACCCGTTGAGGCTACTCGAAAAGCCCTTGAGCGTGCAGGTTTAAGCATTAATGATCTTGATATTATTGAGCTTAATGAAGCGTTTGCCTCCCAATCTCTTGCGTGCATTCATGACCTTGATTTGGATGAGTCAAAAATTAACCTTGATGGCGGGGCTTTGGCTTTGGGACATCCTTTGGGCGCAACGGGGGCTAGAATTACAGGTAAGCTTGCCGCGCTTTTGAAGCGTGAGAATAAGAAATATGGTTTGGCAACACAGTGTATTGGTGGCGGTCAAGGCATTGCAACAATTTTAGAGAGGGTGGCGTAAACGATGACAGATATTAAATCCGTAGCTGTTTTAGGATCAGGTGTAATGGGGGCTGGTATTGCAGCTCACCTTGCCAATGCTGGCATTCCTGTGATCTTGATGGACCTTCCTCAAAAAGGTATTGGTAAAAGCAATGCCTTAGCAAAGGACGCCATTGAGAAGTTAAAGAAATCAAATCCAGCTGCTTTGATGCATAAAGACAAAGCCAAGCTTATTACACCAGGAAATTTCGAGGATGACCTCGAGAAAATTAAAGATGTAGATTGGGTGATCGAGGTTGTGATTGAGCGCCTTGATATAAAGCAAGATCTCTATGCCAAGATTGAAAAGGTGAGGGGAGCTAATACGATTATCTCGTCTAATACTTCTACTATTCCTTTGGAAAAATTAACGGAAGGACGAAGTGCTGATTTTAAAAAACACTTTTTAATTACTCACTTCTTTAATCCTCCTCGCTATATGCGTTTGCTCGAGCTTGTTAAAGGGACAGAGACCTCGCCTGAAATTGCAGCACGTGTTGCTGATTTTTGTGACCGTCAATTAGGCAAAGATATTGTGGAATGCCATGATAGCCCAGGCTTTATTGCAAACCGTATTGGAACCTATTGGTTGCAAACGGCGCTCTTAGAGGCCATTGAAAAAGACATGACCGTTGAAGAAGTTGATAAGCTTTTCGGGGCTCCAATGGGCATCCCCAAAACCGGTGCCTTTGCGCTTATGGATTTGGTTGGTCTTGATTTAATGCCCTTGATTGGTCAGAGCATGAAAGCTGCTTTACCAGCAACGGATGCTTATGTGCAAAGCTATGCTGAGCCTGAAGTTGTGACGAAAATGATTGCCGATGGCTATACAGGTCGCAAAGGAAAAGGGGGCTTTTATCGCCTTAATAAAGAGGGTGGTAAGAAAGTTAAAGAGGCTGTTAACCTTAAAACGGGTGAGTATGCGCCGGCCAATAGAAGCGTTAATTTGCCTTGTTTATCTGTTTCTCGCCAAGGCCTGAATAAAATGCTGGCTTATGGGGATCGCGGTGGCGATTATGCGTGGTCCGTTTTGTCTAAGGTTTTGTGCTATGCGGCGTCTCTTGTGCCAGAAATTGCTGACAACTTGTATGCTGTCGATCAAGCCATGAAGACGGGTTATAACTGGAAATATGGCCCCTTTGAATTGATCGATCGTGTGGGCGCAAAGTGGTTTGCCGACAAGTTGACAGCTGAGGGTCGCCCCGTGCCTGATCTTGTGACAAAAGTGGGTGATGGCACTTTCTTCCGCGTTCACGAGCAAAAGAAACAATACTTTACACTAAAGGGCGATTATGTTGACGCGCCTCGTCGTGAAGGCGTTTTGTTGTTGGGTGATATTAAGCTGACAACTAAGCCTGTTTCAAAGAATGGTTCGGCTGCTCTTTGGGATATTGGAGACGGGGTTTTATGCCTTGAATTCACCAGCAAACAAAACTCTATTGATTTTGATATTATTCAAATGATGGAGAATGCCATAGAGCTTTGTGAGGGAAAAACTTATAAGGCTCTTGTGATTCATAATGAAGGCTCAAACTTCTCGGTGGGGGCTAATATTGGTCTTGCTCTTTTTGCAGCGAACGTTGCTATGTGGGAGCTCATTGCCCAATTGGTCGAGAAAGGCCAAAGTGTTTACCAACGTTTGAAGCATTCAAATTTCCCCGTTGTGGCTGCCCCAACAGGTATGGCTCTTGGGGGCGGGTGTGAGGTTTTGCTTCACTCAAATGCGGTGCAAGCCCATGGTGAAAGCTATGTTGGATTAGTTGAAGTTGGTGTTGGTCTTGTCCCTGCTTGGGGCGGTTGTAAGGAGATGCTGCGTCGTTGGCTTTCTGATGCGGGACGTTTTGGGGGCAGCATGGTTGCCGTTGGAAAGGTCTTTGAAATTGTTGGAACAGCTCAAGTTGCAAAGTCAGCTTACGAAGCTCTGGAGATGAAATATTTCGATAAGGAGCAGACGGCAATTACTATGAATAAAGATCGTTTGTTGGCCGATGCCAAGGCTAAGGCTTTATCCATGGTTGAGGGTTTCAAAGCCCCTGAAAAAGTTGAGCTTTCCTTGCCTGGAGGCACTGCCAAAGTTGCGATGTCTATGGCGGTTAAAGGCTTTGTTAAAGCTGGAAAAGCGTCTCCTTATGATGAGGAAATAGCCAAAAAGCTTGCTGTGATTTTAAGTGGGGGAGATACAGATCCAACGGATACGGAGGACGAGAGCTATATTCTCGAGCTTGAGCGTACCGCGTTTATGGCTCTGATTAAAGATCCTCGCACACTTGCGCGTATGGAAAGTATTTTAGTAACCGGAAAACCTTTAAGGAATTAAGTTAATGCCACAGTATAAAGCCCCTGTTCGCGATATCAGTTTTGTCCTTCGTGAAATGTTTAATTTTGCTGAAATCCGTGCGCTTCCTGGGTACGCGGAGATCGGAGATGATCTCATTGATGCCGTTCTTCAAGAGGGCGCCCGTTTTTGTGAGAATGAGCTCTTTCCCATAAACCATAGTGGTGATGAAGAAGGCTGCACTTGGAACAATAAGGAGGTGAAGACCCCTAAAGGTTTCAAAGAAGCCTATGCAAAATTTGCAGAAGGCGGGTGGGTTTCTCTGGCATGTGATCCAGAATACGGTGGCCAAGGGTTGCCAGAATCTATCGAATACATGATGGAGGAGATGGTTTGTGCTGCCAATGTGTCCTTTAGTCTTTATCCAGGGTTAACAAGGGGAGCTTATACCTCTTTGCATAGCCATGCCAGTGAAGAGCTGAAACAAAAATATCTTCCTAAAATGGTTGAGGGTATTTGGACAGGAACCATGAATTTGACTGAGCCTCATTGTGGAACAGATCTAGGATTATTGCGCACAAAAGCCGTTCCTCAAAAAGACGGAAGTTACAAGATATCTGGCAGCAAAATCTTTATTTCTTCTGGTGAACATGATCTAGCTGAAAATATTATCCACCTTGTCTTGGCCAGAACACCTGATGCACCAGCTGGCGTTAAGGGTATCAGCTTATTTGTTGTGCCAAAGTTCCTTGTAAAGGGTGATGGGTCTCTTGGAGAACGCAACGGTGTTTATTGTTCAGCCATTGAGCATAAAATGGGCATTAAAGCCTCTTCAACATGCTCTATGGAATACGAAAATGCAGACGGTTGGCTTGTTGGAGAGCTGAATGAAGGTCTCTCCCATATGTTTACAATGATGAACAATGAGCGCCTTGGTGTTGGTGTGCAAGGTCTTGGTGTGGCAGATTTGGCCTATCAAAATGCGTTGGCTTATGCCCGTGAGCGCTTGCAAGGCCGTTCCCTTTCGGGACTAAAGCAACCCGATAAACCTGCGGACTCTCTTATGGTGCACCCTGATGTCCGACGGATGTTGCTGATAATGAAAGCCTATAATGAAGGTTGTCGTATGCTTTCTGGTTGGGTGGCCCATGAATTTGATATTGCTCATAAAATTGAAGACAAAGAAGAACGCCAACGGGCTGATGATTTTGTTCAGATTATGACACCAGTTGTCAAAGCTTTCTTTACGGATTGTGCTTTTGAAGTGACCAACCACGCAGTTCAAGTTCATGGTGGTTTTGGTTACATCAGAGAATATGGTGTTGAACAATATGTGCGGGATTGCCGAATTGCCCAAATTTATGAAGGCACCAACGGTATTCAAGCTCTCGATTTGGTTGGTCGTAAAATGAGTGCTTATATGGGACGCTATATGCGGACGTTTTTCCATCCTGTTCAAGAATTCATCGATGATTATCAAGACGATGAAGAGCTGGAAGAGTTTATTGCTCCGTTGGCAAAAGCCTTTGGGCGGTTGCAACGAGCTGCCGTTACTATTGCGCAAAAGGGTATGGCACATCCGGAAGAAGCAGGTGCAGCTGCAACTGATTTCTTGTCCTTATTTGGTCATACAGCCCTTGCTTATTTGTGGACAAAGGCGGTTATTTTGTCCCAGAAAAAAGTCGATGGAAAGGACGCATTGTTTTATCAAAGTAAGATTGAGACAGCTCGTTTTTATATGCAAAAAGTGTTACCACGCACATCAGGTTTGTTTTCTAATATCATGGCAGGCTCAAAAAGCCTTATGGATTTGGAGGATGAAGCTTTTGGACCTTTTGATTTTGCGGGTTTTAATATGGCCATGGAAAGGGCTTCATAGTTTATATAGTTGATTAGTTTTGCGCGCACACGAGGCGTCAGCAGCAAACCCTATTTTTATAGATACGGAGCGCAGCAACACAGTGTAAGCGCAAAAATGATTAACTATGATGCGACATTTTTTGGTCGTTTTTTTTATAAAGCAGGAATTATATGAATTTAATTTTTAGACTTATTCGTATTATCATTCATGCTTTTTATCGCCAAAAATTACATTTTTTGGATACGGGAATTGTTGCTTTTCGTGTGTTGCCCTTTGACCTTGATATCAATCGCCACATGACCAACTCTCGTTATCTGAGTATGATGGATTTGGGCCGAACAGATTTGTTGATCCGAACGGGCCTAGCACAACTGACATGGAAGAAAAAATGGGGGAGTGTTTTAGGCGCTGCAACCATTCGGTGGCGCCGAGGCCTTAGCCCCTTTCAAAAATTTGAGATTCATACCCACGTTATTGGATGGGATGAAAAATGGTTTTATTTAGATCAAAAAATTTTAACAAAAGATCATCTCATTGCTCATGCTATTGTAAAAGCAATATTTGTAAACCGTGAAGGATCAATTCCAGCAAGCACACTTGTTGATCTATTAGGAAAAAAGGGAGAGCACACTCCCTCACCAGAATTGCCAGAAGCTGTAAAACATTGGACAGCGTCAGAAGATGCCATGCGTGAAGATGGATATGCTTTTGCAAAAACACACTTTAAAAATGAACAGGAGTAATAAGAAATGAATACCTTAAAGAACAAAGTAATTTTTATCACCGGAGGGTCTCGAGGTATTGGGGAGGCCATTGCGATGCGTGCAGCTCAAGATGGTGCCAAAATAGTCATTGCTTCAAAAACAACGGAAGCCCACCCGAAATTACCTGGGACAATTTATAGTGTTGCAAAAGCCATTCGTGAAGCAGGGGGTGACGCTCTTCCTATTCAAATGGATTTACGTGACGATGAGGCTCTGCAAGCGGCCGTGAAAAAAACCGTTGAGTCCTATGGAGGCATTGATATTTTAATTAATAATGCCAGCGCCATTCAATTAACCAGCACCTTGCAAACAGAGATGAAGCGTTTTGATCTGATGTTTAATGTGAACGTGCGTGGCACTTTTGCAGCTTCTCAAGCGTGCTTGCCCCACCTTTTAAAGGCCAAAAACCCTCATATTCTGACCCTATCGCCCCCTTTGAATATGGAGGCAAAGTGGTTTGAGGATCATTGTGCCTATACCATGTCAAAGTATGGGATGAGTATGTGTGTTTTAGGAATGTCAGCAGAATTCAAGGATAAAGGCGTTGCTGTAAATGCTTTGTGGCCAAAGACAACCATTGCAACGGCTGCGGTGAATATGTTGGGTGGAGAAGCCTTGATGCAATCGTCACGAAAGCCCGAAATTGTTGCCGATGCGGCCCATTGGATTTTGACCCAACGCAGCGCTAAATGCACGGGTAATTTCTTTATTGATGAGGATGTTCTCCAAGAAGCAACTCCTGGTATGGATTTAGCGACCTATGCCGTGTCCCCTGATAAACCTCTTGTGCCAGATTTCTTTTTATAGGCTTTAAAAGAGAGGGACTAATCATGGGAGGAGACTTTAAGTTTAGGCGTGCCTCCCTGGATGATTTAGAGGCGATTGTTACCCTAATTCTTCAAGATGCCTTAGCTCAAGAAAGAGAAGCCCCATTGGACAATGGTATTCTTGACCAACGCTATCGAGAGGCTTTTCATAAAATCGATGCCGATGAAAACCAGTATCTAATGGTTGTAGATTATGCTAAAGAAGTGATCGGAACGTGTCATTTAACCTTGATACCCTCCCTTACTTTTAAGGGAAGCACACGATTGCAAATTGAAGCCGTGCGTGTTTCCCAAAAACATAGAGGTAAAAAAATTGGCGCGAAAATGATGGAATTTGCCCTTGATTATGCTAAAAAGAAAGGGGCCTCTATTGTGCAATTAACAACCAACAAAGAACGCCCTGAAGCAATAAAGTTTTATGAAAAACAAGGTTTTAAAGTCACTCATGAAGGTATGAAACTCTATTTGTAGGCCTTCAAAAACAAGATAACGAAAGGAAAAGCATGCGTATTTTTGCCTCTTTATTTCTAGGACTTCTCGTTCTGAACTCTCCGTCTAATGCCAGTTGTTTTTGCTGTGAAGATGATGGGTCTGATTCAGAGCAATCATCCCCTCAAAAACGCCCTTCCCCTAAAAAGAAAAAGCCCTCTTTTAAAGAAGAAGCTGTTATTCTTGGAAACGGTGGTGAAGAAGGCTTTGTTGTTATGAGAGTTGATGAAAATGGCGTTACACATTTCTCTGCTCCCCCTAATATTATGAGTATTTTAGGAATGAAACTTTGGAAAAAATGAA
>DOCA01000038.1 GCA_003503995.1 Holosporales bacterium | reverse complement strand
AGCTCACAGTAATACCACGATAAGCAAGCTCTTCGCTAATATCACGGTAGCTGTCGTTAAAACGGTGATAGCGCCAAACAGCATGACTAATGATAGATATAGGAAAGCGATGACCTTTTGGAGCTTCTGATAATGACATGAAAAACCTCTACATAAATACTAGGAAATTTTACCATAACCTAGAAGGTTTCCGCAATGTCACTCCAAATCGAAATTAACTTGACGGTGCCCCGCCACCCAATGCTTTATATAGATAGACAAGGTTGGATAAACGTTTGCGTTGGATCTCGATTTCTTCTTGTTGAAAAGTGTACAACTCCCGCTGAGCATCTAATACACTTAGAAAACTATCAATGCCAAATTTATATCTGGCTTCTGAAATTTTATAAACCTTTTGCGCAGCAGCAACAAGACGGCGTTGAGCATCAAGCTGTTTATCTAAAGTTGCACGGTTGGCCAATTGATTAGAAACATCCTTAAACGCCGTTTGAATTGCCTTCTCATAAGCAACAATAGCTTGTTCTTTGCGTACTTGGGCAAGGTCAAGTTGTGCCCTGTTTCTGCCACCTTGAAAAATCGGTAATGTGATTTGAGGCAAAAAACTATAAGCTCCTTCTGCGCCACTCGTAAAGAGTGTTGAAAGGCTTTGGGTCGCATAACCAAAGGATCCTGTCAGAGTAATACTTGGAAAAAAGGCTGCGCGGGCTGCGCCAATATCTGCATTTCGGGCCAGAAGAAGATGTTCTGCTTGGCGAATATCAGGGCGTTTAATAAGAACTTCAGACGGAATGCCGGGGTCAAGGTTTTCTGTAATCTTGATTCCGTCTAACGTAGTTTCAGGCAATAAATCATCATCATTTGCTACTCCCATTAATTGGAAAAGAGCATTTCTATCCAGTGCCACAAAACGATTGTACTGATGCAAATTTGCTTTTGCCGTCTCAACTGCCGTTGCTGCACGAGCAACATCTTGTTCTGCCGAAAGGCCATGGCTTAGACTTTCTACAAGAATATTATAAGTACGTTGTTGGGCAACGAGGGTTTGCCTTGTCAAGGCAAGCAATTTTTTATCTGCCAGAAGTTGCAAGTAAGCATTAGCCGTGTCAGCAATTAATGTGCTTTGTACAACTGAGCGAGCTTCTTGAGTAGCAAGGTATTCATTAAGAGCAGATGACGTAAGGCTGCGAATTTTTCCAAAAAAATCAAGTTCATAAGTGCTAAGTCCTAAGTTAGCTTTATAAATTTCAGTCTTTTGTGCCGTACCTGTTAAGGAGCTTTTATCGCTACTTTTTTCATAGGATCCTGTACCGTTAGCATTAAGACTAGGAAGTAAATCAGCCCTTTCAACTTGGTATAATGCTCGGGCTTCGTTTATATTTAAAACCGCAAGCTTAAGATCTTTATTATTATGTAGAGCTATTTCAATGACATGACAAAGCTCTTGAGATTTAAAAAAGTCTTTCCAATCTAGGGTATTTACATTGTTCTCGCCAACAGGAATGTCATAGCCGAGCATCGGATCCCAAGTTGATGCGGCAGAAAAGTCAGGTCTCATAAAGTCCGGGCTCATGGTACAACTAGAAAGTATGAGTGAAAAAAGAAAGGGAGAAAAATATTTATAGGTCATAGGGCTTACCTTTCTTTTCATCTGAGATATTCAATTCTTCTCTATGAAAAAGCTTTTCAACGATAACATAAAAAAGCGGGACAAAGAAAATCGCCAAGAATGTAGCGGCAAACATTCCGCCAATAACAGCTATCCCAATGGCATTTTGGCTATATGAACCGGCACCCGTTGAAAAGGCTAACGGCATTACTCCTAAAATAAAAGCCATAGATGTCATGATAATAGGGCGAAAGCGCTGGCGGGCAGCTATGGTGAAAGACTCTTGTAAAGTCCGACCTTGATCTTTTAACTCTTTTGCAAATTCAACAATCAAAATAGCATTCTTGGCAGCAAGACCTACAGTTGTTAGAAGCGCTACTTGTAAGTACACATCATTTGAAAGACCCTTGAAATAAGCAGCTAATACAGCCCCTAAAACACCAAGGGGAACGACCAACATGACAGACAAGGGAACGGCCCAGCTTTCGTAAAGAGCTGCAAGACATAAAAAGACAATAAAAATAGATAAAGCATAAAGTAGCGGTGCTTGTGCGCCACTTGCACGTTCTTCATATGAAATACCTGACCATTCCAATCCAATTCCCTCAGGTAAGGCAGCAACAATTTTTTGAATTTCTTCCATAGCAACACCGGAACTCACTCCCGGGGCTGCCGCTCCTTGTATGTTCACGGAGGAATGACCGCTAAAGCGCTCTAATTTGGGAGACCCGTAAACCCATTTTGAACCGGCGAAGTTATTAAAGGGTACCATTCCACCCGTTCTATTTCTAACATACCATTTATTAAGATCTGTCGGCATCATTCTATGGGGGGCATCAGCTTGTAAATAAACACGCTTAACTCTTCCTTTATCAACAAAATCATTCACATAAGTTGATCCCCAAGCAATTTGCAGCGTCTTATTTATTTCACTTAAAGAAAGTCCTAGCGCCGATGCTTTTTCACTATCAATATTAATTTTGAATTGGGGCACATCACTCAAGCCATTGGGGCGAACCCCCATTAATTTCTGATTTTTTGCAGCAGAGCCTAATAATTGATTACGAGCCTTCATTAACGTATCATGCCCCAAACCGGCACGATCAACTAAGTGAAAGTCAAAACCGGATGCATTTCCCAGTTCGCGAATGGGCGGGGGGAAAAAAGCAAAAGCCATAGCATCTTTAATCTGTGAAAAATAGCCCATAGCTGCGCCGGCAATAGCAAAAACGCTTTGATCCGGTCTTTGACGTTCTTTCCAATCTTTTAAACCCATAAATCCAAAAGCAGTATTTTGTGAACTTCCGGCAAAACTAAATCCGACAACAGTAAATAAATGGTCAACATTCTCAGCTTGTTTATCTAAGATATAATCTTCTACCTTCTCCACAGCCTCTAAAGTCCTTTGAGCTGTTGAACTTTCCGGCGTATTGAGCATCATAAACATATACCCTTGATCCTCATTAGGTAAAAACCCTCCGGGCAACAGTCGAAAGACGCCTATCAAACTCGCGACAAGAGCAAGGTAAATAATAAAAAACCTTAAAGAGCGGGATACCATATAGGATGTTGTGCTTTGATATTTGTCACGTCCTTTATTAAAGTACTTATTAAAAGAGGCAAAAAAGCCCTTCTGCACGGTATGAGGGTCTTTTCTGTTGTGTTTCAAGAAAGTTGCACATAAGGAGGGAGAGAGAACAAGAGCCACAATAACAGATAAGCCCATAGCAGAGACGATGGTAATTGAAAACTGACGATATATGGCTCCGGCAGATCCGCTAAAAAAGGCCATTGGAACAAAAACAGTAGAGAGCACAACCGCAATACCAATAAGTGCACTCGTTATTTGATCCATTGATTTTTTGGTTGCTTCTTTAGGAGGGAGACCCTCTTCAGCCATAATACGTTCAACATTTTCAACAACAACAATAGCATCATCCACCAATAATCCAATTGCCAGTACCATTGCAAACATTGTTAATACATTAATAGTAAAGCCAAAAGCTTGCAAAATTGCAAAAGTGCCCAAAAGCACAACAGGTACGGCAATCGTCGGAATAAGAGTTGCCCGAAAATTTTGCAAAAAGAGCAACATGACAAAAAAGACCAAAACAACCGCTTCAATAAGGGTTATCACTACAGATTTGATAGAGAGTTCAATAAAGGGTGTCGTATCTAAAGGGTAAACAATCTTTATCCCCTCAGGTAAGAATTTTGCTAATTCCGCAACACGTTCCTTAACAAGTTCTGCGGTTTCCAGTGCATTTGCCCCCGTTGACAAAGAGACTGCTATACCGGCAGCAGGCTTACGCTTATAGCGTACAATTCGATCATAGCCATCTGACCCGAGCTCCAATCTTGCAACGTCTTTTAAACGCACTTGGGAGCCGTCGGTATTCACTACAAGTACAATACGTTCAAAATCTTCAACTGTTTTCAAGCGCGCTTGAGCATTAATTGTGGCATTGATTTGCTGACCTTCTATGGAAGGTAAGCCGCCCAATTGTCCGGCTGAGATGTCGGTATTTTGAACTTGTACGGCATTTTGTACATCAAGGGGTGTTAAATTATAACTGTACAATTTTGCCGGATCTAACCATATGCGCATAGCATGTTGATCGCCAAAGACAGTTACATTTCCAACACCATTCACACGTGATAACGGCTCTCGAAAATTAGACACAAGTATGTCCCCTAAATCGCCTTGGGAAAAACGCTCTTCTTCAGAATAAAAGCCGATCACAAGTAAGAAGTTATCGTTAGACTTTGTAACCGTGACACCAAGCTCTTGTACTTCATTAGGAAGTTGGGTAACAGCGCCTTGTACTTTATTTTGCGTTTGGACTTGAGCAATATCCGGATCCGCTTCCGGCTCAAAAGTCAAAGTTATGGTTGCAGAAGAATCGGCACTAGCGGAGGTGAAATAACGAAGATAATCAATTCCCGTTAAACGTTGCTCAATAACCTGAGTCACAGCGTTTTCAACCGTCTGTGCAGATGCACCCGGATAAGCGGCACTTATGAGTACGGTTGGTGGTGCTACCTTCGGATACTGTTCGATTGGTAATTTATATATTGACAAGACGCCGGCCATCATAATGATTATAGCTATTACCCAAGCAAAAACAGGGCGGTCAATAAAAAATCTAGCCATTATTCAGCTTCCTGCTCTTGTTTTTTAGGTTGTATCTTTCTGTGCATTATTCTATTTATTCCAAGGTATGGGAGAAACAAGAGTGCCTGGAGTTGTTTTAATATACCCCTCAACGATTACTTGATCACCTTGCTTTAGGCCGTCAGCTACAATCCAATTATCTTGATAAGCTTGCTCAATTTTAATAGGGCGTATTTGAGCTTGTTTTTTTTCATCAACGATCCAAACCATTAAGCTACCTTCCGGCGTACGTACTGCTGCACGTTGAGGAACTAAAATAACTTTCTCACTACCAAGGTCTATACTTGCTCGTACAAACAATCCCGGTAAGAGTATACTATCGGGATTTGGAATCACTGCTCTTAACACAATCGAACCGGTACTCTCGTCGACAGTGACTTCAGAAAATTTCAAAACGCCTTCCTGCGGATAGGTGACTTCAGAATCCTGTTCGATAGATAATTTTACAGGGATAGTCTTTTTTCTTATCATACGAGATCGTAAATATAGGGCGTCAGTTCCGGATTGCTGCATATCAATATATATCGGATCAAGTTGTGTAATGGTTGCGAGATTTTGCTCTTGATTAGAAGTGACAAGCGTCCCTTCTGTTACAAGGGAACGGCTTATCTGTCCGGAAATAGGTGCATATACCTTTGTATAGTCTAATTTCACCTGTGCAAGATCCACAGCGGCCTTTGCTATGTCAATGGCTGCTTTTGCTTGATCAAACTGTGCCTTTACATCATCATACTCTTGTTGACTGACTGCATTAATTTTGATGAGAAATTCATAACGCTTAGTTTTTGCTTCAACTGCTTTGCCATTTGCTTCTGCACCCTTCAAATCGGCAATGGCACTGTTTAAGGCTGCCCTATATTGCGCATCATCAATTTGGTAAAGTTGATCCCCTTTTTTTATACGTGCACCTTGTTTAAAGAGTCTGGCGGTAATGATGCCGTCAATTTGCGGTCGAACTTGTGACTGACGATAAGGAGATATTCTACCCGGTAATTGATAGTTAAAAGAAGTAGTCTGTGGCTCCAGAACCAAAACTGAAACTGACAACCCTTTTTTCTCCACAGGCTGAATCTTTTGAGGAAATTTTTCAATGTAAATAAAAAAAAGTATCACTGCAGCAAGGAGAAGAGAACTTATAGAAACAATATTTCGCTTTAGCAAACTCAAAATTCCTTATTGTTGATTATATTAGAGCTACCGAGAATATTTTAGGTAACGCAAAAGAAGTTACTGTACAGTTAACATACAGTACTGTATGTATAATGTCAATCCATGTGAGAAGGAAAATTTTAATGCGTAGGACAAAAGAAGAATCAGAAGAAACAAAAAATACTATTCTAAACACATCTATAAAGCTGTTTTCACAAAAAGGTTATTCACGAACAACACTCTGTGAAATTGCTAAAGAATCTCATGTTACACGAGGTGCGATCTATTGGCATTTTAAGAATAAACTTGAAATTTTTGATGCTTTATATGAAAGGCTCCATCGACCTTTTGTCCAAATGATTCTTGAAGATATATCAAAGGATCACCCGGAGCCTTTAATACAACTTCAAGATATTTGCATACAGCTCTTTCTTGATCTGGAAAAAGACAGTCACAAAAGACAAGCAATAAGTCTATTCCTCATTAAATGTGATTACACAGGTGAGCTAAAAGCCTATAGAAGGAAGCATAATGAAAGAAAAACTCAAAGTATGAATCTATTTATTCTTTACTTCAAAAAAGCTCAAGAAAAAAACAAAATATCAAAAGAAGAAAACCCTTATCTAATGGCTCTTTCTATAAATTGCTATATGAAGGGAATTTTAATTGAATATTTAAGTTCCCCCGAGAGTCTCATTGCGCAAAAAGACATTCCTAAATTAATCAAATTATTCTTTCGAGGGATTAAGGGGTAGTTTGCCGCTAGGGGCAGAAATTAGGGTTTGGGATTTTTGAATAGGACATCTGTATATGGAAGTGTAATAAACTGAGTG
>DOCA01000226.1 GCA_003503995.1 Holosporales bacterium | reverse complement strand
ACACAACTTTCGGTCATAGCTCAGAATCAGTTGGTTGCAGGCTGATATATTTGCCGCCTTATTCACCAGATTTAAATCCCATTGAGAATTATTGGGCCGTTATGAAAAGCAACATTAAAAAAATAAGAAATAATTTTGAGGATATTGTGGAGGCTATCGACGCAACGTTAATCAATGAAAAACGGTCGTTCCAAAACTAAACTACTATATATTTCATAGCTTAGGAGCGCAGGAACAAACGGTCAGTGCAAAGATAACAGACTTTATCGGTGACGCCTCATGTATAGATCAGAGTATTATGCTGCTGGTGCAGCTGCTGCACTTTCACCTTCTAATGGAGCGATTCCCGGAATCGGTAGCTTTGGCCTTTCTATTATAGGAAGTTTTTTTGTGGAAGAGGGGGTATCAGTGGTAGTTTCCTCTGAGGTCGGGGTAGCCCTTACCTCAAGAGGTTTAATACCAATTGCCGCGCCTGCACCACCTAGAGCATCATCTTTTCCAGAAATCCAATCTTTTGATAGTTAGAAAAGCTCTAGGGCAAACGGAAGGTATTTTGTATTAAGCATCTCAACTTCTGCTGGGGTGATGATCTTACCAGGAGCCACTTTTTTAACTTCTTCAATTTCATGGGTTTTATCTGTCACGGCTTTTTTTGCACTCTTAAGAGCTTGATCGGAAGATTGACTTTCTTCTAAGAAAGCTAGGTTCCCTCTAAGGGTAGAGAATTCGCTTTGGAGTTTTTTTAGATCTTTTTGAAAAGTGTCTTCATTGAGATACACAGCGTGGGCCTGTGAACTCAAGACTCGTTGTTGTTTGAGGCGCAACCCAACCATAAAATTCATGTACTCTTGCAGTTTTTCTCCAATCTCTTGGGAAATCACGCCTTTTTTCATCAGTTCGCTCACAATATCGATTGTATTTTGCGTTTGAAGGTTGAAATAAAACCCTAGGTTTGTCACAAACTGCTCACTAAAGCGATAAAGCTCGCGTTTGATATCGACTTTATCACCGAGTTTCCCTGTGAGGAAAATACTTGAAGGGTCTCCACCAATTCTAAGAATATTTTCTTTCATAGATTCCATTGGAATTTCGTGGCGTTGGCTAACATAGCGGTCAGGATTATCTTTTGCTGCTCCTGCCAAAAAAGGCTCGCGCGCTTTTAGAAAGGCGTCAAAGGTTTTTTGTTCTCCATAGATATTCATCATATTACGTCCCAAAACAACAATGTTCTTTGATTCACGGCGATCTCTTATTCCGAGAGGTTTTTCAATGAGATCTACTAAATAGCGAATACCTTCTTTGAGCTGCTCATCTGAAATGTCCGCATTTTCAGGTTTGGCTCTTGCTTTTTTGTACTCTTCTTCGATCACTTTTTTGCGCTTTTGACTGTTTATATAAACATTCTCACTATCTGCTTTTGCAATGTATTCAGGATCTGAGTGAGCTGCTAATTTTGAGGGTGTGGAAATAAAGAGGCGGCTTCCTCCCCAAGGAATTTTCTCAAAATCATAGCTGCTTAGAGCTGAAATTAACTGCTTTTTTGCTTCTTCTGGTGTGAGGTCTTCATAGCCAAACCTGAGGTATAGGGGCGCGTTAGCAGCCTCATCAAGTCGCATACCATATCCACCATAATCAGGATGCTCTCCTAAAAAGAAAAGTCGTTGATTCAGCGTATTAGCAATTAAAAGAAGGGTTTTCATGTTTTCTGGTGTCATGGCATCGTCATCAACTAAAAAGCCAATCTCGAGGTCCGTATAGAAGCCACTTTCTCCCCGTGCAAGAGAGCCCATGGTAAAAATACTAAAGCCTGGAGGTGTTTCCACACCAAGGTCTTTGATAATGCTATCCATGATTTTTGAAACCCACTTGATATTTTCATCAGAAATATCTTTGGTTAATTGATTGTATTGAGGGACTGCATTTTGCACTTCGTAGTCATATTCATCAATGGCATTATCGCGTAAACGTTTTAGGCCATAACGGTCAGCCTCTGTGTCACTAAACCAGCGTGTCATTTGTTCCCGTGACGCACCGTAAACATCAGAAAGCCATTTCCCTAGAGGAGACGTATAAAGATCATGTGTTAATTCTTCGAAATAAGAGTGACCGGACTTCCTCCTCATGGCTTTTTCTTGTTCTTTTGTTAGCTCTATTGATTTTTGAGCTGTCTGTGATGAAACAATTTCTGTATCTTCCTTTGGAGTATCAGCTGCATTAGAAACAGTACTTGCTGTCGTTTCTTTTGTTGATTTATCCATAAGCTTTTGGAGACCTTCGAGGCGTTCTGGTGAGATCTTTCCAGCGGGCCCTGTCTTTTGAGTACTTTTTGGTGTCGTTAGTACAGGATCATCTAGCGATATTTTAGCCAAAACGGGGCTTGAGGCGATTAAAGAAAATGCTGATATTATTATTAAATATTTATTTTTCATATGTATACCATTTATTGCCTGTTATTATTGATAATATAGAAGAGCTGTTAAATAATTATTAATTAAATATTTAACAGTTTTTCTATTTTTCTATATTATGATTTTTTATTTCTATTATTAGGTGACAATTTTATTGACTTAAATCTATATAGTTATTATATATAATTTGTTATTTCTTTTTTAGGGGTTTTACTATGTCATTTTTCTATCGATTTCTTATTATTTCTTGTTTTTTTATAAATTTTTCCAATGCATCTAAAATGGAAGGGGATTATACGGCTGGGGTTAAGGCTTTTACACAAGTGTGGGAAGAGTTAGAGAACTATCGTTCTTGGACAGCGGCGCGTTTAGAATCCCTGGACGTAAATAATCAGTGGGGACGCGTGAGCGAAGAACGTGTTACTGACGTTAAATCAGAAGTGCCAAAATTTTCTATTGAGGTTGCTCGAAAAGTTATGAAAAATCGAGATCCTTATGCGTACTCTTATTGTGGACAAGTCCAAGATCGTTTGATTGATTATTATATTTCCGAAGGGCTTGTTGAGTCCATGGAAATTTTATTTCAACATAGTCGACGGAGAGAGGTGGCTGAAGAATTAGCATCACGGATTAAGAATGATATCCTTGGTGTGCTCGATGCATCTCTTGTGTCGTTTGTTGATGGCGCAAATATTAAAATGTTTTTGGGATATCGAGAGGACCCTAATTTTTTACCCTTATTTTAGGTGAATCTTCTGCCTACCCAGCTTTTTTTCAAGAGCTTACTGATGAAGAAGAAATGCTTCTATCTGGAAGAGCCGATGGGGAAAGCAACCTTTTTTGCTCTAAACTACTTTCGAAGGTTATGGGGTTTTTAGAAGTTGTTTTTCCAACACCAAAAACTCGCAGGGCAAGCAGCTCATCTTTAGCATCTTATTCATTACCTGCTCTTTTAGGAGACTCAAGAGCTAAAAAAAATCCTCTATTTGATTTTGCAAGGTTATATATCGCTTCCTATGGAGCTTTGGCAAGCATTTCACGCACAGAGCAGCAAAAGCCCGTGCTACACAACAAACTCATAAAACGTTTTTTGAATACGGGAAAATTCAAGTTTTTAGAAATGGAAAGTGATATTCAAGTTTCTATTCAGGGATTTTTAAAGGGGAGGTATGGAGATCTTGTTACCATGAAAATTCCTTCAAAACCTAAAATTGAAAAAACACATATTGCAAAGAAGAAAACTAAAACTAGACGTAAAGGTAAAGGCAAGGGTAAAGCTAAGAATAGGAGAAAAACTGGATATAAGCCAAAGCCAGAAGAGAGAACTAGTCAAAAGGAAGATACAGCAGCTCAAGAAACGCCTCAAGATGTCTCGTTAGACGTAGTAGAAACTGCTGAAGGTGCAGCAGCAATAGTTATTGAGCGAGAAGAAGCCGATGCTACGATAGAAGATAAGGTGATTAGCGACGTCGCCCCTGAAGTTGAAGTGGAAGCTTACGAATTTAACTTCAATGAATGGTACAAAGATGAAATTTTATCTCGTATCAGGCCTGCTTACGCGTCCGATGAAGAAGAAGATGAAGAAGGTGCTGCAGAAAAAAGTATAGGGATTAGCGCTGCTCTTCCTAAATTTGTCTTTAATGCAAAGGCTCGAGCATTTTATCAAGCCGTTATGGGCTCTGCAGAAAGGCCTGTATCGAAAAGTGATTTTGAGGCTTTTTTAAGGGCTGTTGGTGGTGGGTATGGCGCGGAATCCAAATCAGGATCTGCTGTTGGATATTGGTTGCCAAACCTGTCAGGTACACGGGAACGTAACCCTTATTTGAAGTTCATGGTTCATTTGCCTCATTCTGGTTCAGAGGCGTTCCCCCTTAAAACCTTAAAATACTTTTTAAAAAGAGCTTTTATGACCTGTGCTATTGATAAGGGGGTTTCTTTATAAACCTGTAGGAAAACAGATGGTATAACTTTTGAAGGATCTGACCAAAGACCCTGATCCTCAATTTGGTTTAAATATAGAAGCTGTGCAGAAAAGGCAAACAGCTTGTTGTGTTAAAGGTGTTGGGAATGATATTTCTTCACAC
>DOCA01000227.1 GCA_003503995.1 Holosporales bacterium | reverse complement strand
CTGTTCTATTCATAAGTCTCTGAAAGTTAAACAGTTGATAAAATCAGTTGGTTGCAGGCTGATATATTTGCCGCCTTATTCACCAGATTTAAATCCCATTGAGAATTATTGGGCCGTTATGAAAAGCAACATTAAAAAAATAAGAAATAATTTTGAGGATATTGTGGAGGCTATCGACGCAACGTTAATCAATGAGAAACGGTCGCTCCAAAACTAAACTACTATATGAATAAACTACTTTTGATGGCCGTTTTTTTTGTTACTACTGGAGGGTTTGCATCTTCTTTTTCAGATACTGAAAATTCAGAGTCTTTAAAAAGTTCTGCAGTCAAACCCCTTGTACTCGTTTGCTCCCATAAAGAGCTGCCTACTTTCTCGCTACTAGGGACAATACATATCCTTAGATTCGGAGATTTAGATAGAAAAGCACAAAACCATTTACTTAGTTACGATAGATTTATTAGTGAAACAGCAGCAGAAGATTCTCTCGCAGCGAAAGATCTTGGAGAAATTTGGGGGTACCGAGAAAGTGACGAAGACTTTGAAACCTTTAAAAGATCAGACAAATACAATCAACTCACATCTGAAGAACAAGAAATATTCCATCAATTATCCCAACACAACCTCTCTTTTGCCCATACATACTACCTATTTAGCACAATCATCAAAGATGAAGAATACGTACAAGGAATGGATGAATCGCTCGAAAAATTTTATAAAGAAAAAAATAATGATGCATATCATTACTTACTAAGCTCAAAAGAAACGCTTCAAAGCATGGCATTTTTCGGGGACATTTCATATGAAGAGCTCATGGCTGAGGATAATAGTGATGATGATGAGATCGCTCCCTCCTACCCAAAAACCTTAAAAGAAGCTATCTCAAATCTTGATTCAGAGACCCTTGATATGTCGCATGAAAAACACTTCAGAATAAGAGATGCTCTCTTTGTTGAGAGGCTTTTAGAAATCGCCACGAACCAAAGATTAAATGACTTACACTTGAACGACCTTTTTGGTGTGGGTGTGAACCACTTACCAGGCATGGTCAAAGCTTTAAAACAACACGGTTATCAGGTCTCTCAAATGAATTTTTAACAGTAACTTGATAGACTTAAATAGTCAAAAAGGTCCAGCCTAGGCACCAACAAGAAAGTCATCTCTACTTGAGGCCTGAAGCATTGAAAAGATAAAACAGGATTGTGCTATAAGTAAGTATTTTATAAGTTTCATGTAGCACCCTAGTATTTATTAATTCAAGTCTTTTTGAAGCCGTCTCAAAGGCGCGTTATCAAAACAAAAAAAGCATCCTACTTATCCCCCTCTAAGTCTCTTTCAAAATATGAGGATTAATGGGCCTTTCACACATTGTAGATTTCATAAAATTTAAAGAGCATGATAAACTGAGAAAAATAACCTTTGTGAATACCCATGATCCAAGCAAAGACACTCTTTAAAATTGCAGCCCCCTTGGTGAGTATTTTTATCCTCATTAATGGTCTTGGTGTCTTGGCGACCTTTATTCCCATCCGCATTAATGCCGCAGGTGGGAGCGCTTTTGACGTTGGTCTCATACGGGTGCCTACTATTTAGGTATGGCCCTTGGAGCCTTTCGTAATGCGCCTCTGATTCTACGCATCGGTCATATCAGAGCCTTTTCTGCTTTTGCAGCCTTAATCACCGTGGCCATTTTATCCATGGGTCTTACTTATTTTTTAGTCCTTTGGTGTCTATTGCGTGCCTTATCGGGTTACTGTTTGGCAGGCCTCTATATTGTGATTGAAAGTTGGATCTTAAAAGAAAGCACCGTTAAAACACGAGGTGTTTTCCTTGCCCTTTATATGATTGCTATTTATGGGGCTTCTGCCTCGGGGCAGTTCCTTTTAAATATTGGCAGTGCTACCTCCTCTCTTTTATTTACCATTGCGGCTATTTTGGCAGCTCTTTCCATTGTCCCTCTTGCCACAACCCGCGCTGGAAATCCCGTCATTGAAGAGCCTTCTGCGTTAAACGTTTTAGACCTTTTCAGACTTTCGCCTTCAGGTCTCGTTTCCTGTACCTGCTCAGGTTTAATGTTCGGAGCCATCTCCGCTTTCGTTCCGCTTTACCTTAGAACAATTTTGACGGATTTATCGGAAACAGCCTTTGTGATGTTCTTGGTTTTGATGGGAGGGGTTTTGTTACAGTATCCCGTAGGTTAGTTATCGGACCAATTTGACCGCCGTAAAATGCTAATGATTTTATGTGCCATTATTATTGCCATTGGCTCTGTCTTAATCATGATTCCTCAACAATCTGGTCTCTTTTTATATGGCCTCATGTTCTTATTTGGGGGGGTGTCCTTTTCATTATATCCCGTGAGCATAAGCCATACCTGTGACGTTCTTAATCCCAATGCCATTATCTCAGCTACCCAAGGACTGATGCTCGCCTATGGTGTTGGCGCGGTCTTTGGGCCTCTCATCGCCCCAGCCTTTCAGTCTGTTTTTGGTTATGTTGGCGTCTTTATTTACTTTAATGTGGCTTGTCTTAGCTTATTTATTTACCTCCTCAGCCGTCTCTTTATCCAAAAACCTCACACCGATGACGAGCAACATAACTTCGTTCCCATGCCAAACACCACCCCCATCGCAGCGGAACTCGATCCTCGGGCCGATTCTTGAGGGTTGTTGCTACTCCCAAGAATCTTTTGCCGAGCCGTCTAAATCCATCCCCCCTTACTCAATTTCATAAAGCATCTTAAGAATTTTTTAATATTTTTTTGTTATAATTCAAGTGGTTACATTTTATCTAGGAGGGCGTTATGCAGTGTTCCAAATGTAAAGTTCGTATATGTTCAAAAGAAACATTATGGTTAATCATATTGCTTATTTTATTATCAATATTGATTTTTCCTTTTCTTAAAGGAGTTTATATGGGATTAGAAAAATATCCTGATTTTATCTCTAAAAAAAGCACTTTATTAAATGACATTGAGATCACCTTAGCCGTTATTGCAAGCATGGCCGCCATTGCCATTGCCTATATTGCTTACTCTCAAGTGAATCCCATAAGAAAAACCTTAAAAATGGAATTTATTCGCCACCTAGATGAGCAGTGGATTTCACCCGAAATTACCAAGGTGCGTTGTGAACTCTGGGAAGTTTATTGGATGGAATTAAAAAAAGAAAATAATAAAGACCTTGCAACACATAAAGTTCAAGAATATGTAAATGACCTATATAAAAACTCTATCCGTTGCCTACCAGCTACAACCTGCACTGATCAGGATAAGCAAGAGAGAAATAGCAACCTGAATAAGGAAGAAAAAAATATAGAAAAGTTTTTTCGTTATTTAAATTTTGCTGATGTAATGGGTACAATCTATATATACAAAGAAAATCAAGTCTTGAAAGATGATGAAATTAAAACGCTTTATGCAGGGCGACTTAAAACATATCTGGAATTTTATAAACTCTATTTTGACCTTTGCTATAAAGATGAAAAAGTTGAACCCAACGCCATGCGTCTTCTCAAAGAGTGGGAAGATTAACTCCCCTACTCCAACCTCAATGGCCCGTCTACTTCTTTGCCGCGTCTGGCGGCTTCGAGGTTTCGGGAGAGAGCTTTCTCTTCGGGGCTAGGGTAATAGCGCACTTTATCTAGCTCGCGCTCTTTGATGGCGCTCTCATCTTCCTCGTCAAATCCTTCGGTCAGGACATGAATGATTTTGCCCATGCCAGCAGGACGGGCTGTATTTTTTGCGGGGTAAACGCTTACAAGTTGAGAGGCACGCCTTGGATCAGGGGTTGTATAACAGTCGGGTGCCCCGATGGTTTTATAACAATATAAAGGAGCTTGCCCCTCGGCATCTTCATTGGAAACTCTTGCCCAACCCGAACTAATAATATTCTCGGAGGACGTCAGCCCCGCCCCATCGCATCCAATCATAAGAAGTGTTGCACCTAGAGTAAGAAAGCCTAAAAAGCCTTTAAGAAAAAGTGTCATTTCCGCCCTGTACTGCGTTCTGTTTCATAATATTTTTAGGTTAGCATAATTTTAACAGGAGGGCTTACAATTTTCCCGCGCTCATGATAAAAATAGAAGAAAATATAAAAGGCTTTTTCCATGAAGATTACCGTTCTAAAAGAGCGCCGCCAAAATGAAACACGGGTTGCGGCAACCCCCGAGACTGTCAAGAAAATGACAGCCCTTGGGTTTGATGTCCACGTTGAAAAAGGGGCTGGCGTGTTGGCATCCTTCACCGACGAGGCCTATAAAGCCGCTGGTGCAACCCTTGGCGCAACCCCAGAAGCAGCCTCTAAAAACACGGATATTCTCTTAAAAGTTCGTCATCCCCTTATGAAAGGTGACGGCAAAGTTGATGAACTTGGGGCTTTAAAAAAAGGGGCTCTCTTGATTTCAAGCCTTGCACCTTTTACCAACGAAGCGGGCATCAAAGCCTATGGCAAAAACGGCATTACGGCCATTAGCCTCGAAATGATTCCCCGTATTACCCGCGCTCAAAGTATGGATATTTTGTCCTCCCAAGCCAACCTTGGCGGCTATCGTGCCATCATTGATGCCATCTATTGCTATGGCGGGTCTTTCCCCATGATGATGACAGCGGCTGGCACGGTTCCCCCTGCAAAAGTTTTGATTCTTGGCGCTGGTGTTGCAGGCCTTCAAGCCATTGCAACCGCAAAGCGCTTGGGCGCTGTTGTGTCTGCCTTTGATGTTCGTCCTGCCGTTAAAGAACAAGTGGAAAGCTTGGGCGCGAAATTTGTTGAGGTTGAAAGCGATGAAGCAGAAGCCGCCGAGACCTCTGGTGGATACGCCAAAGAAATGAGTGCTGATTACAAAAAACGTCAGGCCGAGAAAATTGCTGCGACCGTTGCAGCCTCGGACATCATTGTGACCACAGCGTTGATTCCTGGGAAACCTGCTCCAAAACTCATTTCCGCTGCCATGGTAAAAAGCATGAAAGCGGGTAGCGTTATCGTAGACATGGCCGTTGAAGCTGGCGGAAATGTTGACGGTTCTCAGCCTGAGAAAATCGTCGGAACAAACGGTGTGAAGATCATCGGTTACAGCAATCTTCCTGGACGCATTGCCGCTGAAGCCAGTACCCTTTATGCGCGCAATATTTATAATTTGCTCGTCTTGCTTTGGGACAAAGAAGCCAAAAAACTCAATGTTAACCTTGACGATGATATCCTTAAAGGGTCTGTTTTGACCCATGGCGGCTCTGTCACTCATCCCAATTTTAAAAAACTTGGCAGTGCTGGTGGTGCGTCTAAAGCACCCGTTAAGAAAGCACCAGCAAAAAAAGAAGCGCCTACAAAAACATCGAAAGCAAAAGCTACCCCTAAGAAAGCACCTGCTGCAAAAACCACAAAGAAAAAGGTCTAAAAAATGAGTTTAGATACTGTCGTTCAAAACGCAAAAGATATTTCAAATAAGGCTTTTGCCCTTGCTGAAAAATCAACAGAGCTCCAAAAAATAGCCCAAGAAGCTATTAGCAATGCCGCCGCTCAAGAGGCTGCGGCTTTGGGGACTTCTCCCCTTATTATGGGTCTAACCATTTTTATTCTAGCGGCTTTCGTTGGGTATTATGTTGTCTGGAAAGTAACGCCAGCCTTGCACTCGCCTCTCATGGCGATCACCAATGCAGTATCCAGCGTGATCATTGTCGGCGCTCTTATGGCCGCTGGCCTTGCGGACTTTAACTTTGCATCCATCATGGGCTTTATTGCTGTGACTCTTGCCTCCATTAATATCTTTGGTGGCTTTATTGTGACACAGCGCATGCTTTCCATGTTCTCTTCCAATAAAAAGAAAAAATAAAGGCATTTCCCCATGAGTGATAATCTTCAAGCCATCCTTTACCTCATCGCCTCTGTCTGTTTTATTATGGCATTGCGCGGTTTATCGTCCCCCAAAACAGCCCGAGGCGGAAACGCCTACGGCATGATCGGAATGCTCCTTGCCATTGGCGCAACAGTGTTTTCTCGGGATGTTAATAACTACTTCCTCATTGTTCTTGGTGTTGCCGTTGGTGGTGCCATTGGAACGGTCATTGCGAAAAAGATTGAGATGACGTCTTTGCCTCAATTAGTCGCAGCGTTCCACAGCCTTGTTGGATTGGCTGCCGTTTGTGTAGCAACCTCTGCTCTCTTAAGTCCTGCCGCCTTTGGCATTGGTACGGTTGGTCATGTGGCAGATGCAAGCCTTATTGAAATGTCTATTGGTGTCGCCATTGGTGCTATTACCTTTACGGGATCTCTTGTGGCCTTTGGTAAACTCCAAGGCCTAGTGAGTGGTACACCCCTTACTTTTTCTGGGCAGCATTGGTTAAATGCCGCCTTTGGATTGAGCCTCATTGCTCTTACTTTCTTTTTTGTGCAATCAGAGTCCTATGCCATTTTCGCTCTGATCATAGCTGTTAGCCTTCTCCTTGGATTTTTACTAATTCTTCCCATTGGCGGCGCCGATATGCCCGTGATTGTTTCCATGCTCAACTCTTATTCTGGTTGGGCAGCTGCTGGTATTGGGTTTACCCTTAACAACCATTTGCTTATCATCACAGGCGCCCTTGTTGGAGCCTCTGGCGCAATCCTAAGCTATATCATGTGTAAAGGCATGAACCGCTCGATCTTTAATGTCGTCTTAGGCGGCTTTGGAGGTGGTGACTCAGCAGAGGCAAACGCAACTGGTGGTGCCGCAAAAACCGATCGTTCTCATAAATCAGGAAGTGCCGATGATGCGGCTTAT
>DOCA01000139.1 GCA_003503995.1 Holosporales bacterium | reverse complement strand
TCAATGAAAAACGGTCGTTCCAAAACTAAACTACTATATCATAAAGAAAAGAAGTAGACTTAAATGAAAAAACCTTGGAGAAACCCAAGGCTTTTATAATTAAATGATAAAGAGCCTTTGCTGTACTAAGCAGCTTCTGCTGCCATGCGTTGCGCTTTTTCCAAAGCTTCATCAATAGTACCAACCATATAAAAAGCCATTTCAGGAATATGGTCATAATCACCTTCAATTAAGCCTTTAAAGCCTTTGATGGTTTCAGCAAGATCAACGAAAACACCAGGCGTGCCAGTGAAGATTTCCGCCACATGGAAGGGTTGTGAAAGGAAACGTTGAATTTTACGGGCTCGTGCAACGGTGAGTTTATCTTCTTCAGACAACTCGTCCATGCCGAGAATTGCAATGATGTCTTGAAGGTTTTTATAGGTTTGTAAAACTTCCTGGACCCGTCGTGCAATTTCATAATGTTCAGCACCGATCACGTCAGGTGTCAAAATACGAGAGGTTGAGTCCAAAGGATCCACCGCTGGATAAATACCAAGTTCAGCAATCTGACGACTCAAAACCGTTGTCGCATCCAAGTGACTAAAGGAGGTTGCAGGCGCTGGGTCAGTCAAGTCATCCGCAGGAACATAAATAGCTTGAACGGATGTAATAGAGCCTTTGTTAGTCGATGTAATACGCTCTTGTAGAGCACCCATTTCTGTTGCCAAGGTGGGTTGATAGCCCACAGCAGAAGGAATACGACCCAATAGAGCGGAAACTTCTGCACCAGCTTGGGTAAAGCGGAAAATGTTATCAATAAAGAAGAGAACGTCTTGTCCTTCTTCATCACGGAAGTATTCTGCCTGTGATAAGCCTGTCAGAGCAACACGAGCACGAGCTCCAGGGGGCTCGTTCATTTGACCATAAACAAGGGCTGCTTTTGATTGATCGCCTTCAAGGTCAATAACGCCGGATTCAATCATTTCGTGGTATAGATCGTTTCCTTCACGGGTTCGCTCTCCAACACCAGCAAACACAGAATAGCCACCATGTCCTTTTGCAATGTTATTAATAAGCTCCATAATCAGAACGGTTTTACCAACACCAGCACCGCCAAAAAGGCCAATTTTACCACCCTTGGAATAAGGCGCCAAAAGATCAACAACCTTAATACCTGTCACAAGAATTTCTGTTTCTGTTGCTTGATCTGCAAAGGAGGGAGCCGGGCGGTGAATGGGATATTTTTTCTTCGTTGTAACAGGACCGCGTTCATCAATGGGATCGCCCAGAACGTTCATAATACGTCCCAGTGTTTCTGGACCCACAGGCACAGAAATGGGCTCGCCTGTATTCTCGACAAGCACACCACGCTTTAAGCCGTCGGTAGAATCAAGGGCAATAGCACGGATGGTATTTTCCCCAAGGTGCTTGCTGACCTCAAGAACCAAATCTTTGCCGTCATTTTGTAGCTTTAAGGCTGTGTAAATAGCTGGTACATGACCCTCCTCAAAGGCAACGTCAACAACGGCGCCAATGACTTGACTCACTTTACCTGGTTTTTTTTGTGTCATTTTTTTCTCCTAATGAAAAATAAAATCTTCTGTTCTTAAACTGTTTTAAAGGCCTTCCTTCGAGTGTCTCATAAGGTGCTGAGTCATCATGTCTAAGCACGGTTTGAGCTTGTCAAAAGAGGCATTCCATACGTGTGTTAAAGAGCTTCGGCTCCCGAGATAATTTCTATTAACTCGCTGGTAATATAAGCTTGGCGCGTTCTGTTGTAAGTGAGGTTCAAGTTGCCAATCAAATCTTCCGCATTTCGTGTTGCACCATCCATGGCAGCCATACGTGACCCATGTTCACTGGCAGCACTTTCTAGGAGGGCACTAAAAATCTGAACTTTAATATTGCGGGGCAATAAGTGATCCAAGACGGCTTCTTGAGAAGGTTCATATTCATAAATAGATTCTAAGG
The DNA here is from genome assembly GCA_003503995.1 of Holosporales bacterium. Lineage (GTDB taxonomy): Bacteria > Pseudomonadota > Alphaproteobacteria > Caedimonadales > UBA9215 > UBA9215. The sequence goes on along the minus strand of DOCA01000139.1, from coordinate 2,792 downwards.
AAGGTGTTGTCTCTTGGTTCTCTTGATCGGCAATGGTTCCTTTAAAAGGAATAATTTGTTTTAGGGTTGGCTCTTGGGAGAGAGCTGAAATAAATTTATTATAGGCAATAGTACAGACATCAAACTCTCCCTTTTCAAAGCGCTCAATGATATCTGTTGCGATTGCCTCGGCGTTGAAAAAACGTGGTGTTGTAATGGAAAGATGTTGTCCAATAAGGCGGTGTCCATGGTCCTGCTTAAAGAGATCAATACCTTTTTTCCCCACCATGAGAACGGTAACATTTTTTTGCTGAGCTTCTTGGGTTGCAATAAACCTTTTTACTTCTCGAGTGACTGACGTATTAAAACCACCACAAAGACCACGATTAGAAGTAAGCACCACGACAAGGTGTTTTTGATCATGCCCCGTACCAGAAAGAAGTTTCGGTGTTGTATCGCTAGCCGTTTGTTTACTGACGAGGTCTGACATGATACGATCCATTTCTGCAGCGTAAGGACGAGAGGACTCAGCGGCATTTTGAGCTTTTTTTAGTTTTGCCGCAGCAATCATCTTCATGGCAGAGGTGATTTTTTTTGTTGATTGCACGCTTTTAATGCGATTGCGTAAGTCTTTTAAGTTTGCCATGGCTTTGACCTTTTTCTTTATATTTTACGCAAAAACACGCGCAAAGTTTGTGCAAAAAGTCTCAAGCTCTTGCTCTGTTTTATCGGTGAGCTTTCCTTCTGCTTGGATGGACTCAAGGAGCCCAGGTTTTTTGGACTTTATGTTTGCCAAAAACTCTTTTTCAAAGCGCTGAATTTGCTTAATTTCTACACCATCCAAGTGTCCACGGGTTCCGGCAAAAAGACTCACAACTTGTTCAGAATTCACAAGGGGAGAGAACTGATTTTGCTTAAGAAGCTCCGTTAGGCGTTCACCTCGGGAGAGTAACTTTTGAGACGCAGCATCAAGATCTGAGGCAAATTGAGAAAAAGACGCCATCTCACGGTATTGAGCTAATTCAAGTTTGATACTACCAGCTACCTGTTTCATGGATTTAAGTTGAGCAGCTGATCCAACACGGCTCACAGAAAGACCAACGTTAATGGCAGGACGAATACCTTTGTAAAATAATTCGCTTTCTAGGAAGATTTGCCCATCGGTAATGGAAATTACGTTTGTTGGGATGTAAGCCGAAACGTCTCCTGCTTGGGTTTCAATAATGGGAAGGGCAGTCAAAGATCCACCGCCTTCCGCCTCACTCATTTTAGCTGCGCGCTCTAAAAGGCGCGAGTGTAGATAAAACACGTCTCCTGGATAGGCTTCACGACCTGGAGGGCGGCGTAAAAGCAGTGACATTTGGCGATAAGCAACGGCTTGTTTCGATAGGTCATCATAAATAATGAGGGCGTGCATACCATTATCACGATAAAATTCACCGATGGCACAACCAGAATAAGGAGCTAGGAACTGAAGAGGGGCCGAATCAGATGCTGTGGCGGCAACAACGGTGGTGTATTCCATAGCACCGGCATCTTCAAGAGTTTTCACGATCTGAGCGACCGTAGAGCGTTTTTGGCCAATGGCAACATAAACACAAAACAGCTTTTCAGCATCGGTTTTAGCGGCATCATTAATGCGTTTTTGGTTAATAATGGCATCAATAGCAATGGTTGTTTTACCTGTTTGGCGATCGCCAATGATAAGCTCTCGCTGTCCGCGGCCAATGGGCACAAGAGCATCAATAGCTTTAATGCCTGTTGCCATGGGCTCATCAACGGATTTACGAGCAATAATTCCAGGCGCTTTTGTTTCTACCAAAGCACGTTTTGTTGTTTTTAAATTGCCTTTTCCATCGATGGGATGACCAAGTGCATCTAACACACGGCCACATAGTTCTTTGCCCACAGGGACATCAACAATGGTTCCTGTACGACGAACGGTATCACCCTCTTTGATTTGGGTGTCGTCACCGAAAATAACAATACCGACATTGTCTTCTTCGAGGTTCAAAGCCATCCCTTTTGTTCCATCGGCAAACTCTAAAAGCTCGGAAGCTTGAACATTTTCAAGGCCATAAGCGCGGGCAATACCATCACCAACTTCAAGGATTTGACCTACTTCGGCAAATTCAGCCTCTGCATTATAATTGGCAATTTGTTCTTTAATGATACTAGAAATTTCGGCTGCACGTAATTCCATATTAGGAAGCCCCTTTCAATGTTCGGCTTAAATTTGCCAGTTGTGTCATGAGTGATGAGTTAATTTGGTGTGAGCCAACCTGGACGCGAAATCCTCCTAAAATGTCAGCATTCACTTTAAAATTAAAGATGAGTTTTGTTTTGAAACGTGTTTCAAGAACGGCTTTGAAATTTTCTTCGAGCTCTTTTGTTAAAGGGTGAGCCGTTTCAACATATGCTTTTTCAATGCGGTTGTCTTTATGAAAAAGATCGTTATAGGCCTCGATGATCTCTGGCAGAGCTTTTAAACGGCCTTCATCTACAATGTGCAGGAGAAAGCTTGTTAAATTTGCAGATGCCTTGCCCCGGGTGCAAATTTCAGACATCACTTTTTCAGCGAGTTTTTGAGGCAGGAGGGGGTTTTCAATAAGCATGCTAAAGTTACTTGAACCTAGCATCCAATTTTTTATCTTGCCTAAGTCTTTATAATGCTGTTCTTTTTCTTCTGCTGTTGTGGCTAGTTGAAAAAGGGCAGTGGCATAGCGTGTGGCGACTTTCTTCATCCCTGAACAAACCCTTGAAACTTTTCCTTAATTTTTACCATAGTTCTGGATTGCTCTCAAGGGTATTCA
>DOCA01000204.1 GCA_003503995.1 Holosporales bacterium | reverse complement strand
TGATAATCCTCGCCCTCATCAATGCCCCCTTGAGGCATTTGCCACGCAGGCCCTGGGGAATCAAGACGTTGGGCCACAAAAACCTTTCCCTCTTTATTCAAGAGCATGATCCCCACATTAGGGCGATAGAGAGATAAATCTTTCGGGGAATTCTGCGGCATAAGGACCTACTGGGTTACACTGGACAGGGGCATCAATGCGACGTCTTTTTTAAGAATTGAGGGAAGCCATCTTTTTACTTCCTCGAAGCTCACTATATCACCCTGAACCGTTATAATGACTGGTTTCTTTTTCGCCAATGCCTCTTTAGCACGATTGAGTATGGCTCTAATTTTAGTGCGGCTTAGGCCTCGCTCAATGTCATATTGTCCCTTTGCCCACAACATTTTCTCTGATTTGAGTTGTAGAGCTATTGAGCGAATCAAACGAGGTTCAAAATAAAAAAGCCCTCGACGCTCTACTTCCTTTAAAAGGGGAGCAAAGTCTCGCTTTACCCGCGCAAAACGACTGCCCATGTAAGGCGTCACCCCTATGTACCCTGTAAATTGAGAGAGGCTTTTTTCAAAGCGCTTTAAGTTCTCGGCCTTTGGCAAATTAGTGAGCAAGGTTGAAGGGCCTGGATCAGATTTAGGATAGGTCATAGGCTCCATGGGAAGCATCAAAAGCGTCTCATAACCAAGCTCCCGCGCCTCATTATTAAACTGTTGAGATAAATCGCGGTTCGCGATAAAAGCACAGGTGACGCTTTTTGGAAAAGAAGCTTTCAAGAGTTCAAAAACCTTAGGGTTTGTACCGAGCTCTGAGAATACAAGAGTTAAAGGTGTCTTAGCCATATCAGGAAGGGCATCTGAGTGATAAACATCAAAAGGCCTCAATCCCTCAGGACTGACAACGGGGAGCAATAACCCCTCTCCTTTTTCCTCAAGACACTCAGGGTGCGCATAGGAGAAAATCTTAGGCGGTTCTTCTACTTCTTGTTCTAACACCTCCTTGTCAACCTGAACAACATCGGTATTTTCCGATGAGTCTTTTGGCAGAACCAGAGAGTCACTTGATGTGACCACCTCTTCCGCAAGATCGGATTGCGCTGTCATATTTTCGTTGGAAAGTGCTTTTGAAACGTTCTTTGGTGTTTCAGTTCCCACCGCTTTCTTTGCTTCTTTTTGCGCCGCCTCTTTCAGCTGTTGTTCTTCACTTTCGGCCTGAGGCGTCTCTGATTCCTCACCCAAAAGTGCAACGGAGGTAGACGTTGTATTTTGTATTGGCGGGAACATCACAATTGTAATAACGCCAACTAAAAGAAGAGCAGCAATAATAACGGCCGTCCATAGCTTTGAAACACGTGGTAAAGAGATCAAACGCATTCTTGTTTTTTACCTGTTTTATTGATTAGAAAAACCGAGTCCTATCGCGCGCAAAATATTCAAAGCCTGTTGCAATTGGTAATCTGGCAAATCCTTAAAATTTTTCTTTTTCGCAATAGTTTTAATATCATCGTCATCATCTTCTCTATCATTCCGTGCAGAACCGCGATTCTGCTTGGCATTTTCTAGCTTCTCTCCATTCTTCAAAGCATCTTTCAGATAGGCTTCCCGTAAACGCTTGCTAGAATTAATAGTTTTAAGATCCAGTTGTTGCTCGACCTTAATATCAGGCTCGATACCTTCCTTTTGAATCGAACGTCCTTTAGGAGTGTAATAGAGTGCTATTGTCAGTTTTAAAGCGCCTATATTTCTTAAAGGGCTAATGCGTTGAACTGACCCTTTGCCAAAGGATTTTGTTCCCACAACAACAGCACGTTTATAATCTTGTAAGGCTCCCGCAACAATTTCAGAAGCAGACGCTGATCCACTGTTGACTAGCACAACAACAGGCAATCCTCCTGTCATATCCGAAGAGTTTGATTTAAACTCGGCAAATTGCTTTTTCCCCTTACCCTTGATGGAAACAACGGGTTTATCTCGTCCAATAAAAAGACTCGTCACAGAAACAGCTTGATCCAAAAGTCCGCCAGGATTATTGCGCAGGTCCAAAACATAGCCCAAAAGTTTGGCGCCCACTTCTTTTTTAATCGATCGAATGGCATGAATAACCTTCGTGGTTGTTTGATCATTGAACGTTGTAATACGAATATAACCCACATTACCTTCCGTTCGGAACTTCACAGGGTTAACTTTAATAAATTCACGAGTAATCTTAAGATCAAAGGGAGACTGATTTTCTCTAAATACCGTAATATTAACGAAAGTCCCTGGATCTCCCCGCAATTTTTTTAAAGCATCAAATCCAGACATTGAAGAAATAGGCTCGCCCTCAATGGCCACAATAACATCCCCTGGCTTTATGCCCGCCTTTTGAGCCGGCGTATCCTCAATGGGAGAAATCACTTTGATACCGTCTTTTTCAACGATGATCTCAATACCAAGTCCCCCAAATTTACCCTCAGCTTGATTACGTATTTCATTGAACTTTTCTTCATCAAGATAGGTTGAATGCGGATCAAGGGCGGAAATCATCCCGCTCAAAGCACCCTCAAGAAGCTCTCGATTGGTTACATCTTCCACGTAATCTCCGCGAATTTTACCGGCGATTGCATTAAAGAAGCCATTGAGTTGCTCGGTGGTCAACTCCTTTGATTTGGTTTTTTCAGCACTCTTTGCACTGACAGCGCTCACACTAACAGCAAAGAGAACAATAACAAAAAGAGCTCGAATAGCGTTCATGAAAATCCTTGTAAAATAAATTCTAGAGCAAAATTAATCTGCTGCACCCCCCGCTACAAAAGAGCCTTTTGCAGCGGTTTCTATACTATAGTTTACGCGATCAGCAGAGTCTGTCCAGACATTTGAGTGGGTTTTTCAATATCCATCAGGTCTAAAAATGTCGGTGCAATATCAGCTAAGCCCCCCGTTGGCTTTAAGCTATGCACCTTAGGCCCGCACAAAAGAAAAGGAACAGGGTTTAAGGTATGAGCCGTATGAGATTTACCAGACTGTGCATCAACCATTGCCTCCACATTTCCATGATCAGCCGTAATCGCCAAAACAGCTCCCGTCTTTTCAACACTTTTCCATAAACGCCCTAGGCACTCATCTAACGCTTCAACGGCCTTTATGGCTGGATTCAGAAGTCCCGTATGACCAACCATATCTGCATTGGCATAGTTCACGACGATCAAATCATAATGAGAAGACTCAACGGCCTCGCATAATTTATCCGTTACGTCCTTGGCGGACATTTCTGGCTTCAAATCATAAGTTGCTACCTTAGGCGATGGAACCATAAGGCGCTCTTCTTTTGAAAAAGGTTCTTCTCGCCCCCCATTTAAAAAGTAAGTCACATGAGCATATTTTTCGGTTTCTGCTAAACGCAGTTGAGTTAAACCTGCTTTAGATACGATTTCACCCAATGTGTTCTCAGGGGTTTGTGGCGGAAAGAGAGCCTCAACACGTTTCTCAAGCTCACGACTATACCGCGTCATGCCCAAAATTTTTGAAGTCTTTAACTCAGGAGACTCGACAAAACGGGTAAGCAATTGACGAACACGATCGGCTCGAAAATTAGCCATCAACACCCCCTCTCCATCTTTGATCCCTTGATAACCTGCCGCAATGGCGGGTACCATAAATTCATCGCTCGTTCCCGCAGCATAGCTTTCTTGAATATAAGCCAAAGGATCCTCGAACGTTGGTGCGTCTCCTTTAACAAGGGCACCATAAGCTTTCTCAATACGTTCATGACGGTTATCGCGATCCATAGCGTAATAGCGACCACTTAAACTCGCCAAAGACAGCAAGGGAAGTTTTTTAAGTTCCTTTAAACAAGCCTCAACATACCCATGAGCACTTTGAGGGGGTGTATCCCGCCCATCCAAAAAAGCATGAAGATAGGTCTTGATACCAGATTCTGTTAGAATTTTTGCAAGGGCTAAGATGTGATTTTGGTGAGAATGCACACCACCAGGCGACAACAACCCCATCAAATGACACGGTTTATTGTTTTGCTTTAAGGACTGTATTAAGTCTTGCAAATGAGCATTAGCACCTAATGCTCCCTCAGCCACCGCTCTATCAATACGAGGGAGGTCTTGCAGGATAACGCGCCCTGCCCCAATGGCCATATGCCCCACTTCAGAATTACCCATTTGCCCTTCGGGCAATCCAACGTCTTGCCCAGAGGCACTTAATAAACTTTTTTCAAAGCGATTATTCAGAGCATCCCAGTGAGGTGTATCGGCCTGTGAAAGAGCATTTGACGCAGATGGTTCCGCATCCCCCCACCCATCTAGGACACAAATAATAAAAGTTTTTTTCATTTTTCTAATTTACTTCTTTTTATTTTCTTGCTCATATTAGAGAAATCAAGGTAAGGGACTCACCATGAAATATTACTCTAAACCTATGCTTTTCTTTTGTCTAGCCATACACATGCTTGCGCAAAATACCCATGCAAGCTTACAGGGAGAATCTGACGTTGAGCTCAATGAACCACCCAAAACAGGGACAGTCTGCCTTCATTTTTCCCACAAAAAATCTCCCGCCATCCGTGAAATGGGCTATTGTCAAATCAGCATTTATGAAAATAAAACTGAAACATTTCATAACTTTCCCCCTCTAAACATCCATACACGTTCACCCAACACATCGCCACGGGAGATGATAAAGAAGAAAATGAAAGAAATAAAAGAAAAATCTCTAACAGAAAAAAAACAACCAAAAAAATTTGGCCGTCCTCTTCCAAAACCTCAATATCCCCCCCAAAGTTATGAAAAAGACTATGAAATCCCCCTCAAACTTCTAGAGCCTGGAAATTATCTTTGCCTTTCTTTTTTCATCGACAGCATTTACTTACCACGACACGGTAGAGAGTACGTAATGCTTCCTTGGCAAGATTTAAAAGATATAGCTCTTCTAGAATTAAGCCTTCCCCTAAAAAATGGAATGGGCGAACGACTCATGAGCCTCTCACTCGGCGTGGATTGGAATAACCAGCCTCTCTCATGGAGCCTTGAGGAATTTGACATGGACAGAGCTGTTCTGCAGGAACTACGAAGCGCCACAACCTTTGTATCCAACTATGAAAAATCCCCGCCTTCTAAAAAAGCGGGGATAAAAAAATTTCAGCGAATTAAAGCTATAGTTGATTAGTTTTTCATGCACACAAAGCGTCAGCAACAACACCTATTCTTATAGGCACGAAGTGCAACAACAAAGTGTAAGCGCAAAAATGATCAGCTATATTTAGTAAAAATTAGCCATCAACCTTGTAGCCTTCAGGAATAACACCTGCAGAACGACCAGCTTCATTACTCCAGCTTTCATAGGTTATTGTTTTAGTCAACGCAATGAACTCAGCAATGCTTGTGTTTAGGACTTCATCACTATTCGGCGCAAACTTCGTTGTGGTACGAGTCACTTTCTCTTGGCTATAATTTTGAATAAGGTGACGTGTCCCTTTTTTAGATTTAAAGCTGCGGCATTTAATTTCTTTCCAAGCTCTAACCTACGTTTTGAACTCTCCGCCAACAACTTCTCTTTCCTCATCTAAACGCAGGCGGAAAAGAGCGTCGCCAATAATAGAGTGAGTTGTACCATCAGGGCGCAACCAGTTTCGAACATGATTAACAAAGACTATTGAACTTGGCGTTAAATTGCCTTGTCGTTCTTCTGTGTCATCAAGGGGCGTATAAGAGATGGGACCATAAGGAGCTTTCATACGTAGCAAATTCTCTTGACCTACATCAACAAGTCCTACAGCATCTGTAGATGTTGCCTCAAGAGCCTCATCATCATTCTTCCAACTCTTATGAGAAATTTTACTCTCAAGCATAAAAGCAACAATACGCTTCTCAGTTCCCAAAGTCCCTTTTACACGTGCTTTTATTCCCTCTTCTCCGTCATAATAACAAACAACTTTAAGGGTAGTTTCTTCATTTTTAATTCATATTACGCGGACGCCCTTGAACTAGGACCTTTTTTCCGCCAGTTTCCAGCTTGAGGTTTAGAGTTTGACTTACCAAAAGCACCCTCTTTTTTCTTAAAACCACCAGAAGAAGCACCACGAGATTTACCAAAACCACCTCTAGAGTCAGAACGTGAATCTTCACCCCTCTTTTTGAAAGACGGGCGATCGGATGACCCTTTTGATCCACCGAAGCCACCTCTATCATTTCCACGAGAGTCATTTCTGCCATCTCTTCTCTTGAAGGACGGACGATCGGATGAATCTCTTGACCCACCAAAACCACCTCTGTCATTCCCACGAGAGTCATTTCTGTCATCTCTTCTTTTGAAAGAGGGGCGATCAGATGAATCTCTTGATCCACCAAAACCACCTCTGTCATTCCCACGAGAGTCATTTCTGTCATCTCTTCTCTTGAAAGACGGACGATCAGAGAAATCACGGGACTTACCAAAGTTACCTCTGTCATTCCCACGAGAGTCATTTCTGTCATCTCTTCTCTTGAAAGATGGGCGATCAGATGACCCTCTTGAGCCACCGAAACCACCACGACCAGAATCACGAGATCCACCAAAACCGCCTCTGTCGCGTTTTTGGAATCCACCTCTTGAAGACCCACCCCGTGAGAAAGACCCACGGCCACCGCCAGAATCAGACTTTACATTAGGATCTAGAAGACGCTCAATAGCGCCCCATTTTCCACGATCTTGACGTGTTACAAAACTTACAGCAGAGCCTTTTTCACCAGCACGCGCTGTACGGCCAATACGGTGAATATAATCTTCTGGGCATTGTGGTAAATCATAGTTAATCACGTGACGAATATGGGGCACATCAATACCACGGGCTGCAACATCCGTTGCCACCATGATACGGTACTTTTGATTACGAAAACCCTGAAGAACCCGATCACGCTTGCTTTGGCGTAAATCACCATGAATTGCAGCTGATTTATGATCTTCGTCATTCAACTTAGTAGATAAACGGTCAGCACCACGCTTTGTTTTCACAAAGATAATGATAGAGCCTGTGCGTTGGTCAAGCTGATCAAGAAGGTTAGAATACTTATCTCCGTCGGAGAGCATCAATGTTTCTTGTTCAATGTTTTTGCCTGGCTCGGACTGTTGGCCAACACTCACCCGCACAGGATTTTTTAAGTACTTACCAGCCATGCTTTCAATTTTGCGTGGCAATGTGGCAGAAAACATCAAAGTTTGACGATCTTCTGGCATGTCTTCGATAATGGTTTCAATTTGAACATCAAAGCCCATATCCAACATCAAATCAGACTCGTCCAACACTAAAGAGCGTGTTTCTCGAAGATCCAAGGTTCCACGGTTAAGGTGGTCATTGATTCGCCCAGGTGTTCCAACAATCACACGAGGGTTATTACGCAATTGGCTAAACTGACGCCCAATGGACTCACCACCAATAAGCAAGGCTGTTTTAATGGAACGCTCTGTTGTTAAAAGATCTTTAAACACTTTGCAGACCTGCATGGCCAATTCCCGTGTCGGTGTTAAAACAATAAGAGATTCTTTAGGATTATTTAAGAGCTTAGCGGCCAAAGGAATGGCAAATGCCCCTGTCTTTCCCGTACCCGTTTGAGCCGTTCCCAAAACATCTTTCCCTTCTAGGGAAGCTGGGATTGTTTGTGCTTGAATGGGTGTTGCGTCGGTAAATGCCATACCGTCCAAGGCCTTTAAAAGTTTTTCAGGAAGATCAAAATCATGAAATTTTTGCATACTATATACCTTTCACGCCCCAAAGCTCTATGGCAAAAGAGGTCTGTGATTAAAGTGTTTTAAAAAAAGGAGATAAAAATTCAGTGACGTCTTTTGTCTTCAAGGCTTTGAACCTTAAAAAGAAGGCGTGCATAATCTCTATAACCTGCATCTCGTCTAAGAGTCGTCATCCAGTCTATTGGTCATATTTCTACTGTTAATATGACTGGCACACGGACTTTTTTAAAATCCGTGGGGAACTCTTAAATCAAACGCGGTTACCTCACTAGAGATCTTAAACTCTGGGAAATAAACAAGTGTTGTGCAGCCTTTATATGGAACAAGACGGCTTCATATGGATAAGAGTCGTTACGATTCTGTGGGCACCTTATAGTGTTTTTGTAAAAGAGTCAAGAAAAAGCAAACCCACGTTTTAAAATTACGCAAAACAGGCTTAACAAGTCATTACTATCCTCAAGGATCTATTAATCGGTTCAGCAAAGCCCTAGTCTAGGCGTCAGAGGAATACCTAGTTTTATAGGCGACAAGCGCAAAAGAGCCAGGCTTTTTGCAAGGCGATACAAGACAGTTAAGTGATACGAAGAATTAAGCCTGGATTTTCATAAGCTGGGTGCGTTTTGCATCCAGCCATGTTGTGGCAAGCTCAACGGGCATGGGTCGTGAAATATAATACCCTTGGCCATAGTCACAGCCCAGTTTTTTAAGGTGTTCCAGCTGCTTTTTGGTCTCAATACCTTCTGCAATAACCTTCAAATTCATCTCGTGCCCCATCATAATGGCTGAGCGAATAATGGCTTCTGCCGCTGAATTATCAAGCATCGAGCGTGTAAAAACTTGATCAACTTTTAAGGCATCCACGGGAAGTTCAAATAAATAATTCAACGAGGACTGCCCTGTCCCAAAGTCATCAATAGCAACCTTAATTCCTTTTTCTCGAAGGGACTGCAAAATGTCCGCAGCCTTACCAATATTACGCGCTATGGCTGTTTCTGTTACCTCAACTTCAAGCATTTGGGGTGGAATATTGTACTCCTCAAGGTAATGAAAAATTTCTTGAACAACGGTAGGGTCTTCAAAGTTCTTCATGGAAAAATTTAAAGATAAGACGAAATCCAGACCATCTTTACGCCACTGAGCCAATTGAGAAAGGGATTTTTTGAGCAGCCATTTTGTATAAGGATTAATGAGCTGAGTTTGTTCAGCAATGCGTGTAAACTCAAGAGGCGATACCATTCCCAAGGTTGAATGCCCCCAACGCGCAAGAGCCTCAACACCGATCACCTCATTTTTATTAAGGGAAATAATAGGCTGATAATTTAAGCTTAATTGATCCTGCTCAATAGCCTCACGCAACTCGTGCAAGATATAAATATTACGCTCGGAAAAATCTTGTGTCTCTTCATTATAAGCACAAACCTCAAGGCTATTTTGCAAACCATGGTCTGCTGCGACCAGCGCTTTTTTCACAAGTGTTCTAAAGGAATCAGAGTCTCCTTTTACATGAGGCATAATACCAAAATACATCTCGATTAGAAAAGGAATCTTATCAAATTTATACGTGCGCTCAAGGTACTGACTAAGATGCTGAGCAACTTTTAAGGCTTCTTCTTTATTCTCCAAACAAATAGCAAATGCATCATTTGACACACGACCCAATACGGTTTCTGGCGATAACACTTCCTTTAAACGTTCTTTTGTTTTAATAGCAACATAACTCATGGTTTCAAGACCAAAGGCCTTTTCCACTTCTTTCACCTGGCGCATTTTAATAACCACTACACCCGTCAGCATAGCAAAGCGCTCTTCATCTTTATACAGGGCCTCAAGTCCCTTATAGTTTGGCATTTTTGTTTCAAAATCCGTTAGATAGCGTCTTTTTAGAACCACCAAGTAGGCTCGTGTGATCTGCGCGCTCATACCTGATAAAAGAGCAATCATCGCAAAAAAGCCGGTTCTCAAAAGCCACTCTGGCGTGCTTTGCGCAATATCCTGTGCTACATTGAGAGGCATAAAAGGACCTACCATAAGCCCTATACAGATTGCAAAAATAATTCCCGTAAAGATACCCAACCAGAACCCAGCAATAATAATAGGGACGTACAAAAGGTGCACATAAGGAAGGTACGTTCCTCCTGTAACATAAACAAGCTGTCCGCCTAAAACACTCAAAAACGCGAGGCTAACAAACATAAGAATCTTACTCTTTAAGCCGCCTTCATAAAGATAAGGACTGACCATCAAAAAAAATGAATTCATCATTAAAATATTTCTTTGGTTTTTTAGTGTGTACTAAAAGTATAATCCATTGAAAAAATGAAGATACCCTTAAAAATTCTTTTTTAATCCTTTTCAAGCTCTTTAAAAAGCTCTTGCCAAAAATTGGGAACATATGCCTCAGGTTCACGGGTCAGTACGTGAAAAGCGTCATCATAAATAAATATTTTTGCTTTTAACCTTGTTAAGAAATTATAAGCAGCTATCGTATCCACATGTCGATCATCTCCCGCAAGAAAGGCCGAAACAGGCACAGGACTTTCCTGCATTTGCTCAAGAACCGTCACAGCCTCAAAAGCCGCCTTAATCCACCCATAGGTTGCCCCTTCTGTAATCATGCTGGGGTGCCGCCTGAAAAAAGCCTGTTGTTTTAAGAAGTCTTCCCTATTATGGCTTCCCGTATAGCTCTCAAACGCCTCATCACTTAGATCACGAGGACCGTGCCCCGGAATAAACCATTCACCAAACCCACAATAAGTTGCAATATTTGCAAGGGCAAACGCCCCCAGCTCAGGAAATCCAGGGGTAAGAAATTTCACCATAGGAGAGATCACAATGGCCCGTTTAAAGGGCATCGCCAAAGCCGTATCGTAGTCTTGCAGGTAATTCAAAACAATATTTCCCCCCATGGACATTCCCATAAGGACATACTCTACTTTTTGCTCCTTATAACCTTTTTTAATTACGCCTAAAGCTTGATGCAGATCATCGATGTACGTCGCAAAAGAGTCAATATGGCAGCGTTGGTCATGAATCCCATCATCAATCTCAAGGCGTCCTCCAGATTTTCCATGGCCCCTATTATCAATTCCCCAAAAATCAAAAGATGTTGTTGGAAAGGATACTTTGGATTCTTGAAGGTTATGCCCAGCCAAGCGCAAGGCAAGATCATAGTTATTTTCAACACAAGATGTGCGCCCAGGAACAAAAATGATAACTTTTTGAGGGCTTTCATGTGACGTAAAATCACTGAGAAAAGAATTAGCCGGAACGTAGGCTAAGCGAAGAGATACACCATCTCTTGCCTCAATATAAATATCTTTATGAAAGACATGTTTTTCACTGGACTGAACCTGAACGGTTTGAAAAAAAAGAACACAAACGAAAAGGAATAAACGATACATTGGCAAACCCTCCTAGAAGATTAGAGCGCCAAAGAGGTTAAAAAATCCTTAATACTATTTACAGATTTTTTTGTTCTGAATTTTGGGGTAAAGAAAGTCGGGCATTTTGCTGATTGCGCTGAATTTCACGCCATGTAAGATAAATACTACACCCGACAATAATAGAGCAACCTAGCATATGGTGCTCGGTCAGCGTTTCATCAAAAAAGAGTATTCCAACAGGAATCGCAAAGAGCAATCTCAAGTACTCAAAAGGAGCAACCAAAGAAACATTACCCGCATGAAGGGCTTTTACATAAGAAAACTGGGAAAGACTCCCCGCAAAGCCAATGGCAATCAAGAGAGGCCATTCCCCTGCAGACGGCATTTCCCAATAATACCCTGCGAAAACACATGAAATCAGCAAAGCGCCAAAATTACCATAAAAAATAACCTGAGGCACCGTATCAGTTTTGGTGATTTCTTTTGTCGTTACTTTAGCAAGGCTCGAACATAAGTTTGCAAGCAAAGCGATAAAAACAGCAATATTTACATGGGCTTGTTCGGGCTGAACCATCACAAGAACCCCTGTATAGCCAATGATAACAGCCACCCACTTGCGCCATCCTACTTTTTCCCGCAACAAAATCATAGCCAAGATGATAGCTATCATTGGCCCTGTATATCCAATAGAAGCCGCAAGGCCCATGGGAAGTCTTGAATACGCATAATAGGTCGCCCAGATAGCAATCACCCGAAAAATAGCATTTAACCCGTGGAGGTGCATTTTCTTAGTCTTGAGA
>DOCA01000132.1 GCA_003503995.1 Holosporales bacterium | reverse complement strand
ATGACTCAGGCAAAAAAAGAGGGAAAGCCCACGATCATCAACTTTTATGGTAAATGGTGCCCTCCATGTCGACAGTTTGACAGAGAAACATTTCAAGATAAAGAAGTTTACGAAAATTCAAAGAATTTCGTGTGTGTCAAGGTTGACGCTGGAAAAAGAGGAGACTTAAGCGGAAAATATCGTGCCTTTTACACACCAACGATCATCTTTATTAACTCTCAAGGGAGAGAGGTAGATCGAATTGTGGGATACGTGAATGCAAATAGTTTTCTAGGGCACATGGAAGATGTTTTGGCAATAGAAAAATTAACAAAAGGTTAAACAATGGTTGACGTAGGGACTTTGACGTTCGCATTCTTATCTGGGGTGCTGGCATTTTTTTCACCGTGTGCTTTTCCACTGCTACCGGCATACATAACCTATTATTTGGGTATGGAATCGGACCAAGAAAAAACAAAAGAGGCGAAAAGAGAAATAAGCAAGGGTTTGATCGGTGGTTTTGTATGCGCACTAGGAGCCATAGTTCTCTTGATGGGTTTAGGCGTATCCATCTCTCTTGTCGGTGAAATAATTTCTGCGTATATAGGTATTATAGAGCCCATTGTTGGTGTGATTTTACTTATTCTAGGTGTGCTGTTGTTGACGGGGAAAGGTTTTAGCTTTGGAATCAAAACAAGCGTTAAAAAAAGGGGCTACCGCTCGCTCTTTGGGTACGGAATGCTCTATTCTTTAGCGGGTTCAGGATGCGTAGCACCTCTGTTTATTGGTTTGATTCTTGAAGCAATCAGCCAGAGCTTTTTTGAGGGGCTTCTTACGTTTGTTTTTTATGCTTTGGGAATAAGCGTGCTTTTGGTGGTAGTAACGGTCTTGGTTGCCAGTGCAAAAACCTTGCTTATACAAAAAATGAAAAATGTGACGCATTACACAAAAATCTTAGCAGGAATTGTGTCCATCGGAGCGGGAATCTACTTGATAACCCAATTTTTTTTAGTTTTTTAACTACAAGTTGACTTGTATTACATGCACTACCAGAAATTACGTAGGTATGGAAAGTAATTAGTGAGAGTATTAAAAGAGCCGTTATCTACAATGAAAGGGAGTTTGACAAAAATAAAAGGAGTTGGTAAAACAACAGAAAGTATTATAATGGAAATACTCGAAACTGGGAACTCATCCTATTACAAAAAATTGTTAGCGGGATAAGCAAAAAAGATAAGATTTTTTGTTTGAAATTTCGAACCATTCGAGTGTTTTTTATTCATATTTTTGCGGGCATTCTTCTTTTTTAACCTCTTACTCAGTTCATTCAAAAAATGAGGGGAATGAATATAAAAAGGGTTAACTGATAATAAAATGATTTAAGAAGGGTGATGAAAAACATGAAAATCAAAAAAGATATGATTGAGAGTGCGGTAAAGGCACTGTTAGGAATCACAGATTTAAAACCTGAAGAAGAAGTCGTAGTCACAACAAGTAAAAAAAGGAGAGATGTTGGAAGTGCCTTTTTTGAAGCAGCAAAAACTCTTGGAGCTAATGCCAAAATCTATTTTTTGCCAGAAAAGAATCGGCCGTTAAAAACCGTGCCTAAAGATATTCCATTTGGAGCGGATCTCTTTATAAATGCATTTGAATCCTTTGCAGAAGAGACCCCATTTAGAATCGAATTGATAAAAGCAGAGGTAGGGAAAGAAAGCAGGCTTATACACGGTCCAGGAATAACCCTGGATATGTTAAGGAAAGGAGGACCCATTGACATTGATTATGCTGATGCCCAGAAAAGGGCGACTAGGCTAATCGATGCTTTCAAAGAAGCCAGAAGCGCTAAAATAACGACTCCTGCCGGTACAGATGTCACTCTAGAGATAGAAAGGAGAGGATTTTCAAACGATCTGAAAATAACCAAGGGTCATTGGGGAAACATCCCAGCAGGAGAAATATGGTGTGGACCAATCGAAGATAAGGCAAATGGAAAGGTTGTTTGCGATGGCTCAATAGGAGATTTTGGTTTTCCACCTTCAAATGTCGAGATTCAAGTAGAAGATGGAAAGATAAGTAAACTGCTTTGCAAGGACACGGATTTTCAGAAGAAACTGATGAAAGCTCTGACTGTCGATAAAATGGCTAGCCAAATAGGAGAACTCGGGATTGGATTGAATCCAAACGCAAAGATCACAGGGAATTTGTTGGAGGATGAAAAGGCAGGCCAAACAGTTCACCTAGCTTTTGGGCATAATTTAGATATGATGGGAGGAAAAAACTCATCTTGTACCCATAGAGATTTTTTAATGAAAAAACCGAATCTCACGGTGAAATACCAAAATGGTGAAGAAAGAGTGATAATGAAAAGAGGGGAGATTCTGGTCTAGTAAGCTTATACATATAGAATGCAAAGATAGGAAGCAAAGGGAAATTGCTGTGAATCTAAAAGTTGATGAATAGGAGTTAAATTTAATTTTAACTCTATCGGCGGGAAGTCTCCCTGCGAAAGCTGGGAGTAGTTCACTACAAAATAACAGATAAAATGTAAAGAATCTTTTTAAGATATGAATGGTATTTTCGGCAATAAACAATTTTGAGACAAACAAAGAGACAAAAAATAAAAAAGAGGCAGATGTAAATAATTTAAACGAAAGTATATTATAATTAGATATGGCCGAAAAAAGAGAAGAAGAAATAGACTGGGAAAAGGTCTGTGAAAACCTTGGTAAGCTTTCGGGTACATTAAAAGAGGCGGTTGGCAGTACGCTAATGGAGGAAATTCGAGTAGAGATAAAGGCAAGATCAGGATTGCAAAAAGAAGAAATAGAAAAGGCCTTATTGACTTTTCAAATTAAGAAAGGGGATATCGAAGCCCTCCAGCAAATAGTCTTTACCAAC
>DOCA01000201.1 GCA_003503995.1 Holosporales bacterium | reverse complement strand
ATCTTTAGATGGTGGTCGTTGATTGTTTCAGAGAAAGCAGCCGTGGATAAAGGGACTAAGAAGTACAGAGATGCTAGGGTAGATAGTGTTGTGATTTTGACCATAATTTTCCTCCTTGTTCTTTTTTCATTGTATCGTTAATTTTCTCCTTTGATAATCCCTCAAAAAAAGTACCTAGGAGGAGGGGGGAAAACGAGATAAGCTTATGAAAAAAGGAACCCCTTAAAAATGAAAATTTTTTATTTAGTGCTCTTAGCATTATCTTCCCTGTCATACGCCCATGGATCGTTAGAAGAAGGCTATCCTCCCTATGGTGTGGAACCGACAGAAGACCAACTAAAAATGGCAAGAGAGCCTGATTTTTGCGTTCGCCTTGCAAAGAGCTATGATCCCGAAGTTATTGATTCGGGACGGCCTTTTGTCGAGGAATTTTTGAATCCAGCGACAGTAGATGGGCATGGACACCCCTTGATGTTTGAAAATTTTGATATAGCAACGATCATCTTTGACACAGTGACTCTTGCCTTTGAGCGAAAAAATGAAGGAGTCCTCGATGTCTTGTCACCTGTTTTTAAGTCGGATGTGTCTCCTCGAGTAAAGGCTGAAACGTCACGTCTTGTAACAACGCTTCCCATAGGGGATCAAGAGGGCTTTGTTACTTTATGGAAGGATTTTTATGAAGAGAACGCTCATCCCGACGTGCATGAAAAGATTGTAAAGTGTGTGGTAAAAGCTGAAGCGGAGACGACGAGAAAAGAGAAAGGTCGTGCAAGAAGTGCTGCTGCTTCGAAAGGTAAACAGGTAGATCCCTACGTTTTTGAAGGGCATACACTGAAAGATATGATGGACGGTGGATTATGGGAAGGTGCTCCAGTGCTCTCTCTTATACAGAATGCCTGTCCTTTGGAGACTTTTTTAATAGGCCTTTCCGAAGCCTTATTTTTGTTTCCAGAAGATCAGCGCCTTGGAAAAACAATGGGGTTGCTTGCTCAATATCCAGCAATTACTCGACCCGTAGATGTTGTAAGCTATGTCATGAAAGAAGGCGATATCGACAAAGAACTTCATCGAGTTTTGACGTTTTTAAGTCCTTATGGGAAAAGTGAATTTGAAGTGGAAGGCTTGTTATCTTCTATTATATTTTCCTATATTAGTGTGAGTCCTATTATTACTATAAAAGATTTGCAGGATATCGAAGGAAAAGTGCGTGAGGTCTTAGACGCTAATGAGGGTGTTATTGATCATATGGTGTTTAATGAAATTTTGCGAGGGCCATACTTAAAGTGGAAAGATGAGCACAAAAAAAGCGTCTAGGAGAGTTGGGGAAAAAAGGGTAGACTATTGGTAAAATAAGAAAAAAAAGAGAATCGTATGGACTCCCTTGAAGGGCCGCTCTCGCTCTTAAGAGACTATTTCCCCATTTTAATGTTCTTGGCCGTTGCCGTTGCTTTGTCTTGCGTGATGATTCTCATTGGTTTTTTGCGAGGGCCGCACAAACCTGACAGTGAAAAAGTATCTGCTTATGAGTGCGGTTTTGAGCCTTTTAGCGATGCGCGTATGAAGTTTGATGTGCGTTTTTATTTGGTTGCGATTTTGTTTATTATTTTTGATCTTGAAATTGCCTTTTTGTTCCCTTGGTCTGTTACCTTGGGGCAACAGGGCGCGTTGGGCTTTTGGTCCATGATGATTTTTCTTGGTGTTTTGACCGTTGGCTTTATTTATGAGTGGAAAAAAGGAGCTTTAGAGTGGGAATAATTAAACCTAATAATCCATCATCTACCCTTAAAGATCAGTGTCCTGTACCGCCGTCTTCACCAGAGTATGAAAAGGCTACTCCTATCACAGCACCAGCGCCCTTTAACATTATGTCTGATCGCTTGAAAAATGTCTCGGCTGATGAGGTGACACGGCGTTTGCAAGAAGAAACATCCGATAAGGGCTATATTCTAGCAAAGCTGGATGAAGTGGTTGCTTGGGCTCAGGCTGGTTCCTTATGGCCCATGACTTTTGGTTTGGCGTGCTGTGCCGTTGAAATGATGCAAACGGCAGCTAGTCGCTATGATCTTGATCGCATCGGCACCGTATTTCGACCGAGCCCTCGACAATCAGATTTGATGATTGTTGCTGGAACTTTAACCAATAAAATGGCACCTGCTTTTCGTAAGGTTTATGATCAGATGGCCGAGCCTCGTTATGTACTTTCTATGGGGTCTTGTGCCAATGGAGGCGGCTACTATCACTATTCCTATGCGGTGACGCGGGGGTGTGATCGTATTGTACCCGTTGACGTCTACGTGCCGGGATGCCCCCCAACGGCTGAGGCTCTTTTGTATGGCATTATGTTGTTGCAAAAGAAAATCCGAAGTCAAGGTACACGGATGATAACGCGATAAAGATGATGGAACGGTAAGAAAAAGATATGGCAGAGTCCTTAGAGCAAGTTTATACGACGTTAAAAAAGCAATTTGCTTCTAGCATCCTTGACGTGAACCGTGAGGGGTTTGAAATGTCTGTTGTGGTTGAGCGTTCTAAAATTGTAGATGTTCTCTCTTATTTACGGGACCAAAAGGATCTTGTGTTTAAGCAACTCACGGACATTTGCGGTGTCGATTACTTGGAACGTGAAGAACGTTTTGAGGTGGTCTATCATCTTCTATCCTATAAATATAATTTACGTTTGCGTTTGAAAGTTACCGTTGATGAAGAGAATTTTGTTCCTTCTGTATCAAAGGTCTATAGTGCGGCTAATTGGTATGAGCGGGAAGTTTGGGACCTTTATGGTGTGAAGTTTGAGGGCCATGCAGACTTGCGCCGTATTTTAACGGATTATGATTTTGATGGTCATCCGTTGCGTAAGGATTTTCCTCTAACAGGGTATGTTGAGCCCCGTTATGATGATGAACAAAAGCGGGTTGTCTATAATCCTGTAAAGCTTCCCCAAGAATTTAGAAACTTTGATTTCTTAAGTCCTTGGGAAGGAATGACACACGATTTGATGATTCCTTTGCCCGGAGATGAGAAGGCCGATGACACGAAAAAAACAGCATAGAAACAATAGGTTCTGATAAAAAAATGAGTGATTTATCTTCCAGCGACTCAACCTATCAACTGAACTTTGGACCACAGCATCCAGCAGCTCACGGTGTGCTACGCCTTGTGCTAGAGCTCGATGGAGAAGTGGTGACCAGAGCAGATCCCCATATTGGTTTCTTGCACCGTGGTACCGAGAAGTTGATTGAGTATAAAACGTATATGCAAGCGGTTCCTTATTTTGATCGATTGGATTATGTGGCACCAATGTGCCAAGAACATGCTTTTGCTCTGGGTGTTGAGAAATTGTTAGGTCTTGAAGTCCCTTTGAGAGCCCAATATATTCGGGTGCTTTTTTCTGAAATTTCACGCTTGTTGAATCATATTTTGAACCTCACAACTTATGCCCTTGATGTGGGGGCTATGACGCCGTTATTATGGGGCTTTGAAGAGCGTGAAAAGCTTATGGCTTTTTATGAGCGCGTGTCAGGCGCGCGTCTCCATGCGAACTATTTTCGTCCAGGTGGTGTGGCTCAGGACCTTCCCATCGGACTCTTAGAAGATATCCATGCGTTCATGCAATATCATACAAAATTCATTGATGATATGGAGCGCCTGTTAACCAATAACCGTATCTTTAAACAGCGAACCGTTGATATTGGTATCGTCTCAAAAGAGCAAGCCTATGACTGGGGCTTTACTGGCCCTATGTTGCGCGCTTCGGGAGTCCCGTGGGATTTGCGCCGTGCCCAACCTTATGATGCCTATGACAAAGTTGATTTTGGTATCCCAACGGGAAGTCATGGAGACTGTTATGATCGCTACCTTGTGCGCGTTGAGGAAATGCGCCAAAGCCTGAAGATCATGGAGCAATGTTTGATGGATATGCCTGAAGGGGATTTCAGAGCGAAAGATTCAAAAGTTTCCCCGCCATCTCGCCATGATATGAAGAATTCTATGGAAGCCATGATTCATCACTTTAAGCTATATACAGAAGGTTATCATGTGCCCGCGGGTGAAACTTATACGGCTGTTGAAGCCCCTAAGGGAGAGTTTGGCGTGTATCTTATTTCCGATGGGACGAACAAGCCTTATCGTTGTAAAATTCGAGCCCCTGGATTTGCCTTTATGCAAGGTATGGAATTTATGTCAAAGGGCCATATGTTGGCGGATATTCCAGCGATCATTGGGTCTATGGACATTGTTTTTGGAGAAGTCGATCGATGAAACGTAATATACTGACCTCTCAGGCAGCTACTTTTGCTTTTTCTGCGGAAAATCAAAAAAAACTGAAGGATATTATTCAAAAATATCCTAAGGGTCGTCAAGCTAGTGCCGTGATGCCGGCTTTGGATTTGGCTCAACGCCAAAATGCGGGGTGGCTTCCCCGTGAGGCCATTGAAACTATTGCGGAACTTCTTGAGATGCCAGCCATTAAGGTTTGGGAGGTTGCGAGTTTTTATACCATGTATAACCTTAACCCCGTTGGAAAACATGTTGTGCAAGTGTGTCGTACCACAAGTTGTTGGCTTAGAGGATCTGATGCTGTCCTTGAGGCTTGCAAAAAACATACGGGTGCTGACGTTGGAAAAATTTCCGAAGATGGTTTGTTTTCTGTTGTGGAAGTAGAATGTTTGGGAGCTTGTGTTAATGCGCCCATGGTTCAAATTAACGATGATTATTACGAAGACCTTGATGCTGCAAAGATGGAAGACATCATTGAAAAACTGCGTGATGGTCAAGAAGTGAAAAGAGGTCCGCAAGTGGATCGTTTGAACTCTGCGCCCGTTGGTGGCGCCAAGACGTTGAGATAAAAAGGGCACACTAAAAATATGCTAGATGATAAAGATCGCATTTTTCAAAACCTTTATGGGCAAGCGTCCCCTGGTCTTCCTGCTGCAAAAAAACGAGGAGATTGGAAAGGTACGGCTGCCTTTGTAAAAAAAGGTCGTGAGTGGCTTGTTAATGAAGTGCTTGTTTCAGGCCTTCGAGGTCGTGGGGGTGCTGGATTTTCCACGGGCCGCAAATGGTCTTTCATGCCAAAGGATAGTGCCTTACCCTCCTATATTGTTGTGAATGCCGACGAAAGTGAGCCAGGCACCTGTAAGGATCGCGATATCATTCGCCATGAGCCTCACAAACTTATTGAGGGGACTCTTTATGCGGGTGTCGCCATTGGGGCTCACGTTGGATATATTTATATTCGAGGCGAGTTTTTTAGGGAAGCCGAAGCTTTACAAAAGGCCATTGATGAGGCATATGCCGATGGTCTTCTTGGAAAGAATGCAGCGGGTAGTGGATATGACTTTGAAATATACCTTCATCGAGGGGCTGGCGCCTATATTTGCGGTGAAGAATCTGCCTTACTTCAAAGCCTCGAAGGCAAAAAAGGTATGCCTCGCTTGAAGCCACCCTTTCCGGCAAATTGCGGTTTATATGGTTGCCCAACAACGGTTAATAATGTTGAAAGTATTGCTGTGGTCCCAACGATCTTGCGACGGGGTGGAGGCTGGTTCGCGGCTCTTGGTCATCCTGATAGCACAGGGACTAAGGTTTTTTGTATCTCGGGCCATGTTAACACACCTTGTACCGTTGAAGAAGAAATGGGTGTACCATTACGAGCCCTTGTTGAAACGCATGCTGGTGGCGTGCGGGGCGGTTGGGATAACTTGATGGCGGTGATTCCAGGAGGGTCTTCAACCCCCATGATTACCAAGGATATTGCAGCAAACGTTACCATGGATTTTGCTAGCTTGCAAAATGCAGGTACAGGGCTTGGAACGGCCTCTCTTATTGTGATGGATAAATCAACGGATATTATCGAGTCCATTGCCCGTTTGTCTCATTTTTATATGCATGAAAGTTGTGGGCAATGCACGCCGTGTCGTGAAGGAACGGGGTGGCTTTGGCGTTTGCTAACGAAAATAGGAGACGGAGAGGCAGAGCTTTCTGATATCGATAAGTTGGAAGAGCTCACCTATCAGATTGAAGGGCATACCATTTGTGCTCTGGGGGATGCGGCGGCTTGGCCTGTACAAGGGTTACTGCGTCACTTCAGACCAGAGCTTGAACGTCGTATTCGGTTAGTTGCAGCGTAAGAAATTAAAAAAGAAGATAAAATAATGCCAAAAATTACAATTGACGGACGCACAATAGAAGTCGAAGGCGGCACAACAGTTCTTCAGGCTGCAAGAAGCTTAGAAACAGAGATTCCTGTTTTTTGTTATCACGAGCGCTTGGACGTGGCGGGAAATTGTCGCATGTGTTTGGTCGAACAAGAAAACGCCCCAAAGCCCATCGCCAGTTGCGCAATGCCTGTGATGGATGGCATGGTCATTCATACCAACACGGATAAAGTTCGCAAAGCACGGGAAGGCGTTTTGGAATTTTTGCTGATGCACCACCCGTTGGATTGCCCTATTTGTGATCAAGGTGGCGAATGTGATCTGCAGGATATCACCATGTCCTATGGTCGTGGTGAAAGCCGTTTTGATTGCGATAAGCGCGCTGTTCCTGAAAAATACATGGGGCCTCTCATTAAGACTTTTATGACGCGCTGTATTCACTGTACGCGCTGTGTGCGTTTTGCCGATCGTGTTGGTGGAAAACCTGAATTGGGCGGCGTTGCCCGGGGAGAAAATGCCGAAATCACAACTTATTTAGATGCCTCTATTAAAACGGAATTAGCTGGAAATCTTGTAGATGTTTGCCCTGTTGGGGCACTGACATCACGTCCGTATTCCTATCAAGGGCGTCCGTGGGAATTACGCAAAACCAACTCCATTGATGTTCATGATGCTGTGGGAAGTAATATTTCAGTTCAGACCTTTGGCATGAAAGTGCGACGTATTTTACCACGCCTCCATGAAGGTATTAATGAAGAATGGATTTCTGACAAGACACGTCATGCTTGTGATGCTCTTGCTTTGCAACGCCTTGACCGTCCTTATATTCGTGAAAAAGGCAAACTTATCCCAGCAACTTTTGAGGAAGCTTTTACTAAGATCGGCGCAAAGCTTAAGAAACTTGAGGGCAAGAAAATTGCAGCCCTTGCGGGAGATTTGGCTGATTGTGAATCGATGATTGCCCTTAAGGATTTGATGGGTCAGCTTGGCTCCCCCCATTTAGATTGTGTTCTTGATAGGGCAGCACTTTCCACAAAAACACGAGGACAATACCTGTTTAATACGCCCATAGCTGACCTTGAGAAAGCAGATTTCGCGTTGATCATTGGCGCAAATGTTAGAGCTGATGCTTCCATGGTTCACACGCGGCTTCGTAAGCGTTATTTGGAAGGTGGATTTAAAGCAGCTTATGTTGGTGGAGCTCTTGATCCTGATCGAGATTTTACTTTTGCTTATGATAATTTAGGCGATGATGTAATAACCGTTCTTGAGGACATCCAATCTGCTAAGCACCCCCTTTCTAAAACCTTAAAGAAAGCCAAGAATCCTGTGGTAATCGTTGGGTATGATGCTTTGAAACGAGCCGACGGTATGGCTATTTTGGCTAAGGCTTCCGATATTGCCCAGTCCTATGGGATGGTGCGTGAAGATT
>DOCA01000160.1 GCA_003503995.1 Holosporales bacterium | reverse complement strand
ATGATTTTTTTGAAATTGACACTACAAATAAACTTCATGAAGAAAATAACGTGATCGAAAAAATTAACTATTTTATTGAGAATGATTTAGATCCTTTCTTTCAAAAGATAAATTCTTTAGAGGATATTATATCGCTGTTAACGTCTTCTTCAAAAGAAATGAAGAGATGGTATTTTCCGCGTTCTAAAGAGTTTTCAGAAGATCATAAAATTAGTGATTGTTATCTCCTTCTTTCTCAAATAGATAAAGCAAAAGAATATCTTTATTCTCGCAAACAAGAGATTGAAGGGTGTGATTTACTACCAGGGAAAAAAAGAGGGTATATAAGCCAAATTGATGAATTACTAGAAGAAATTAGTAAGGTATTGGACCGTGATAGGCTCTGAAATAGCACATAAGGATTTCAAAACACCCGTTTAGGCCATATATAGAAAGGCTTTGCGAGCTTTTGGCGCTTTTTGGTTTTAAGAGGCCATTTTTAGAGCAGCCATAGTCTCTTTATTTTCATTAATTGCCCTGTAATATACAGACCTTGTAAGGGGTAGTTTGCGGGAAAGTGGTAAAAACTGCGATATTGGTTAATTTTCCATAACACACGGTTCTTCGTTTGTTTTTAGGTAACGATATATGCTTGCTTTTGAAAGATTATAATTCTTCATTAGCGTTTTGATGAGGACTCCAGATGTTCTTTTTTCACGTAATTCAAAATATTAGGCCTTAACCGAATGACATTGTCCTGAACGCGGCCGCTAACAAGATATTTATAATGTTTAACAAGGTGCTTCAGAATCACTTAGGAACTGAATGCCCTTGCTGCGGCGAAACTTTTTGGCCAGTTTGGCCCAGTTCCCTCGAAGCTGCATAAACGGCGAGATTTTCTAAGTCAGCTTTTTCGCACTCTCTTATGAAATTATTAAAGATCTTTAGTGACCTTTTTAATCCTATCAATGGTAGCAACACCTACATTAAAATGTCTAGAAATAGATCGGATTGACTTTCCATCATGCAACATAGTTTGAACTTCATTTTGTTGATGTGTTGTAAGCTTAGGTTTCCTTCCGAATCTTACACCATTTCTTATAGCATAAGCACGGCCCTCCTCCGTTCTCTCGCTGATAAGATTGCGCTCAAGCTCAGCCAATCCTGAGAATACAGTTAATAGGAACTTCCCCATAGGAGTTGTTGTGTCAGCCCAAGGCTCGCGTAGAGATCTAAACTCAGCATTCTTCTTTTTAAGTTTTTCAGTGATAACGAAAAGGTCGTGTGTTGAGCGAGCGAGCCGATCGAGGCTAGTTATGATAAGGGTATCGTCTACGTTAATTTCTACTAACATTTTTTCTAGTTGAAATCTGCGACGATCTGACCCCGTTTTTTTCTCTTCATAAATAACCTCGCACCCTTCGGCCAGAAGGATCTCTTTTTGAACTTCTAAATTTTGCCCTACTGTCGAAACACGCGCATAACCAATTAGCATCATTTTACCCCTGTTTTTAGATGTTTAATACGGAACAGAAATACGGATTCTTGTAGCCGTTGGTATGTCTTAGCATAGGAGACGTTCCGTATCTTATAACTTTCGGAATCTATCATGCCGCTACCCCCCCATTATAGGTTGATTGCAATCCTAGATTCTGGCTCATGTCTAAATCGAATTTTCCATAAGGATTAATATGACTATGTGGTAAAGGAGACAAAGCCCCAAAATCACGTTTTGTCATACGTTCAATCCAGGTAGACTCTTCCAAAACTTTTTGAATCATCAATGTATTGACATAAACCATACTGGATTGAAGAAGGTGGAGAGAAAGAGCTGAAACTTCTTGTTCCTCAAATCTATTTGAAGAGATTTCTCCGCCCTTACCAAAATAAATAAAGCTGTTAACACCATTCCATCTCTCAATAACGTTAAGCCCTATTTGAATCTCTCTTCTCAATTTTTCAGATCGCAGGTATTTGCATAAAAAGATTGTCTTGGCTGCCTTGCCTAGCTCAAGAAGTGCTGCGTATGTGGGATGTTGATTTTTGGTACGGATAAATCTTCTTAAAATCGATTCTGCATCTGCTGTTTTCTTTAAGAGAGCAACAGCTAGTTTTATAAGTTCATCATATTGCTGGATGATAAGAGACCAGTTAATGGGCCTTTTAGCAAAAATATCTTTGATATTCGGATAGTTTTCCTTTTGTTTAATACTCGGCATCACAAGCTTCTGTTTATCAATTGCTTTAAAACGTGGCATTAGATCAAATCCAAGTAAGTAACAAAAGGCAAAAGCAATAAGACTTTGCCCGTGTGTATCAACATATTGCTGGTTCACTTCCATTTCCGTACAGTGGTGTAAAACACCTTCCAACATTGAGGCAACTTCTGAGGATGAACACCGCTTGAGCTGCGAGTGAATACATGCAGACTTTGTATCCACGTGCCAATAGATCATCACGCCTCTACCACCATAGCGGTAATGCCATTCTGTTATGAGATTCTGATCCCAGGCAGAGAATTTTGTAGAATCTGAAGCGCAACTTGTTGTGCTTTCTCCCCATATCTCAGGCAAGCGTGCCTTAAAAGTTTCGTTAGTAATACATTGAATCGCTTGTCGAAGGTTGTCTTTATGAATATATCGTCTACGAATATGCAAAAGCTCTTTATAACTGACGTTGTTTGGACCAGAAGCCATAGACTTTAAACCAGCATTTGTCCCCAAACCATAAAGGGTTAAGAGTAGCTTCCGAGATAAATCATCTTGACTCAAAGCAGTGCGGGAGGCTGTTGATGTAAAGTATCCTGTAAATTTGGTTTTTAAGTCAGCTTCCTTTAAGATATCAAGAAGGTTGGTGGCAGGCCATCTCCTTGATAATTCATTTTTGAGAGCCTCTAAATTAGGGGGATCAATTTGGGGTTTAAGAGGAGAAAGGCAAATACATGCCTTTCCGTTTTTAGCTTTGATGCGTAAATTCTTATCACTAGAAATAGATGTGTTTAAGCTTATCAACTCTTGCGTCATATTTTTTTTGATTTTGTTTATAAACAAATAAACAGAAGTGGGTAAATTAAGTTCCGCATAATACTGATTACGCTTTTCAGCGAAGTCTTGAGGAAGATCTTTATCGGGGTTACAAAACTTTTTAGCCCCCTCAACCCATATTTCCTTTGAGCGGAGCTTTTCTCTCAGGCTATGTAATAGACAAATCTCATAATTAATGCGATTGATTATTTTTTCCCCGTTACAACTTTCCTCTATAACGTGAGAAGTCCATTTCTTGGGCACAACTCCCTCCATTGGAATGTTACCTATCTCTAAGTTTCTGAGGTTTTTAAAAGAGGGGTTCTGAAGGAAAGAAATAGCCTCTAAAATAGGCTTCCAAAGCATGTTATTCGACCTAAATTTAAGACTACTGATAATCATAGGAAGAATTCGCCTATAGTGATTTGCATAGGATATGCGTATCCGTTTGTAAATTTTATTCACATAAGCGGGTCCAACAGAACGATATTCTTTAACTAATTCTGTTATTTTTTCCTCCCCAACAACTGGGAATATAACATCTCGAACAAGATCATTGGGATTATCACTTACAGCTTCTGCAATGCGAAACAAAAGATTTGTTTTTCCATGTACTTTGGTTAATTCACCAACAAGCTCAGAAATAACTTTTTTCTCTGATCGAACAGATATTTTATGAACAATGCTAATAATGAGTTCTGTGAGGCTATCTATGATTTCTGCTTCTCTTTCAATACAATAAAAAGATAAAAGGGAAAATTTCACAACATCTGGATGTCTCTTTAGTTCCCAAACATCATCAGAGGAAGCTCGTAATTTATAACGCTCAATTAACCGAGGGTGAATTCCAGAAAGAAGGTGAGGTGATAAGCCAATTTCTCGAACTACAGACAATCGTTCTAGTGTTTTAAGAGAACTTGCTACGCTAATTGGACCTGTATCTTTCCGTAAATGGCTAAAAATAGATTCATTTTCTGATGTTTGCAAGATATCGTTAAGCTTATTCTTATTTTCAATAGATAGTTTGTTAAAAATCTTTTGAAAGAGTTGATTCTCAAATGATTTTTCTGCCGAGGCTATAAGCCTACGCAAAACTTTTTTTGTGGGCTTTTCGATCTTTTTTTCTCTAAACCAGTCAGAAATATCACTGTCTATTTTCTGATTACTAGGAGCCTCTGGAAAAAGTGATCCAAGGGACCAATCCATAAACAAATTTCTTGCTTGAGAATCAAAACGGTTAACTCCTAAAAAGGAGCGAATTTCATGGCAATAATCTCGGATAGTCCTTTTATTAGAAAAAAGATCTCGGGATGCTATTTCATCTATTCCTATTTGATGAGACAAAAATTCTACAACTCTTTTAGGCGTTTTAGAAACCTCACTAGGAAAATAACCAGTCAACTGATAGTGCTTCAATAAGATTGAGAAAAGCAAACGCCCCGAGTATAACTTTCCTTTTAACAAAGACTTCTCTGCTGTACTAAGCTTCCAACTTTTATTTAAATCTTGTTCAGACCAGAAATGTTTCAAATATTACCTCTTAATTCCTTTAAAACCTAGACTAAGAAAATATCTTAGGGAATATTTCTTGAGCAAACTTCTCTAAGGAAGAAGAGGGCTTTTTTATTTTTTCTAAAAACGCGGGGGGTATTTTCCAAGATAATTCCTCCGTAGTGAAAACTTTAATTGTCTTTTGATTAATTCCTAAAACAATACCTTCTCGTCTTTTGGCATTATCCTCAAAGGAAACAAAGTCTCCAATTTTAAATTGCTGAGCCTTTGTGACACATTCTTCTCTGCGTATTTCCTTAACTCGTGAAACAATCATCTTATTGAGGGCAATTAACTCATCCACATTCAACCCATTAATGATTTTGATGGAATCGACCATTGATTGCCCCAAGTTTGTGGGGGAATTGATATTCTTCTTTTTACTCATGCGCTGACCTTTATGATATGCGGTTATATCTAACGGAACACCAGAAAAAAGTCAATAGACTTAATGGAAACGAAATCTCGCCAGTTACGCAGCTTCGAGGGAACTGGGCCAAAAAGGGATAATAAAGATTATTGGAGCACGCCTTCTGCAAAGGCTTATGCCGATTCTTCAACAAAAACTGAAGCAACTAGGTCTATTGAAAAGAATAAGGAGCAAGAAGCGCAAATTGATAAAGGACCTTCTTTAGAAAGATAAATTTATATAGCTTTCCCTGTCCGAAAAGGTTCGTTTTTGGACAGGGGAAAATTGCATGTCCGTAAATTAGCTTTACATAATAAAGGACACTGTTGTAATTACGTACAGCCATTTTGAACAGAAATAATAATGTGTCTCGTCCATAGCTCGTGAGTTGAATACGAGCAGGCAAACTATCATGCGGGTAAGAGGGGGTGTGTTTCTGCCAATGTCATTCGGTTAAGAGTAG
>DOCA01000232.1:2682-3121 GCA_003503995.1 Holosporales bacterium | reverse complement strand
TAATAGGGGTCTATGCCCACTTTCTTCATCGCTATCCTTGTTGCAACATTTTGAAAACGTTTACTTGCCTCTAGCGTTAGAACGAGTTGATTGTAAACATAGATTTTGTTTTTTCTGCAAATGTTCACAGACTCAGAAACCTCGGGGGTTATCTCATAAGAGCTTTCCACGTGGGTCACGCAGCAGATATTTCTCTTTCCAGGTTCTATGTAGCTCCCAAGCATCTCTCCAAACTTGTCTGTGATTCTCATTGGTAAGGTCACAAAGATTCTAGTGCCCCATCGGAGGTTAATAACATGATCCAATTCAAAGAATCTTTTTGTGATGTATTCAACCATGCCATCATTCAATACAAAAGGGTCTCCTCCAGTTATTAGCACATCGATAATTGATGGATGCTCAGCAAACCAGTCTATAGCGCCATCTATCGTCTTTTTGG
>DOCA01000232.1:0-2677 GCA_003503995.1 Holosporales bacterium | reverse complement strand
CTCCCAATTTCTTTGGCAATAAACGCATATCTGTGGGCATGAATTGTATGGCTTCATTATTGCTATAGTGATATACCTTCTAGTAATAAGGTCATGCGGTGAAGTATCATGTTCCCCCATAAAGTCTAGTGCATACTCTCTGTCCTCTCTGTGTTTGGTCATGTTCTCCGCATAATGCAGTGAAGGAATCACCTGCGATCTAATCTGATAGTCTCGTCTTCTGTTTGCCTCGTAATCCATTAAGGAAAGATAGTATGGAGTTATACCAAAAGGAATTCTGTTTTCAACCGACATAGAAATTCCCTTTATCTCATCTTCGGTTAGTTGAACCAGATTTTTCAAGTCTTCTAGATCTCCTTTTTTTCTAAAGACGTGTCGCATCTGCCAGCCTTTTCTATACCAATCGTCAAGGTCAGCTCCGAAATAATCTAGGATCCGTTTTCTGTTCCTCTCTCTAGTCTTAATTATCTCGGGCTCCATGCCAGATGGGTATCGTCCCATGTACTCAGCAATCTTTTTACCGGCACTATCAAGAAAATCGCTCCTCATGTCAGCAGCCTTTCTACCTTTAATGCTTGAGAAATCCACAAGTTTAGCTCCTTCTTTCTTTAGCGACGACCAAAGCCATCCGTCGGAATATTTGGCTTTTCCATAAATAGCTTTAAACAAGTGGGCAAATTCTTGAATGAAACCCTCTTTAATATCTCCCAAATTTTTCCCTGTTTTCAAATCACAAAGAGTTTTAAGCGTGCTAAATCCAACTATTTTTTCATTTTTTGGAGAAATAACATTCTTGAAAACATTAGTTGATTCTAGAGCTAATTGGTAATCTAAGTCATGCAAATCTACTTTTCCGCTTCTGTATTCTAACTCCAACTCATTAAGGTGTTCATACAACCTTTTTCTTGTTTCTTCTAAATCTTTTGACTCTTCGAAAATCTTATTTAATTCTTTTTGAAATAAATCACTCATAACGATTCTTTATTCTTTTAGGCGTATTTAAGTGTAATTACGGATTTTCCATATTATAGCGGAAGACCTATATTTCTAAACTCTTGTTTGGTTTTCCCCACTATTCAAAAGCATCTTATACGTTTAATTCGTTAAGTTCTTAACTATAAATTGAATTTTTTTTTTCGATAACATATCAAATCCATCAACTAACTCCAAGATCTGAAGGAGACACCCTTTCGAGTGGTCCGTATCTCCAGCCACTAGGATTAAACTCGTTATCATGTCGATCTCGAATAACAGCGTAACCTTTTTTCACCAGCCATTGGTTTAAGTTGATATAACTCCCATCCCAGTCGGGGGCGTAGACGACTGCAATAAGCCCGTCACCATGTTTTGATCCACGGTTATCCAAATCTAGATAAACGTATTTATTCTCACACCATCTTCTTACCGCTTCTTTTGCCTCGTTGTACCCTGGTTCATTTATTTCTGGTGTTTTTATATCAGCAAGTCTAATCATTCCTGTTCCTCCTACCTCTATTATGCTGCCATCTGTCACTTTGCGGCAATAGCCCGTCCTTTCGAAGGGACATGCCTCCGCAACCTCAATAAGTGGAGCAAACGCAATACCAACAAAGACCAACAACACAAAAAACGCTAATTTATTTTTCATCCTTGTCTTGTCCTTCTCTTTATTCATCTTCCCTTCGCAAAATCTGTTAAATTTTTTTCGTTCTTGTATTCCTATTATATACATGAACCAAGACTTTTTAATTTTTGCTTTATTTGGTGTGTTTTAAACAACCGACAATCCTGTTTCTTACAGGAATAACGAATATTTCATTCTCATCTCATTCTAAATAGGGGGCGTTTGATACTCCGGTGGGCCTATAAAAACAGCTTGGATTGAAAATATTAAGGCATTTACCAAATGATGTTTAAACCAATAAAACCATAAACTAGTTAACGAAAAAGGTATCGTCCTTAGAACCGTCAAATCCTGGCAAATTTTGTAGTGTTTGTAAGGCGAGGTTGGTTGAATATGCCATCAGGCACTTGGCTAATTGTCCTCTTAGTGGGGGTAATCATATTTATCATTTTAGCGAATGTTAAATTAAAATTGCACATTTTTTGGTTTTATTATTGGCTTCCTACCTCGTAGGTCTTCTATCTGGCATGCCCCCGATTGATACGGTTGACAGCATAGCTTCTGGATTTGGTAGTACCCTCAAATCTGTTGGTATAGTCATCTTGTTGGGCTGCATAATGGCAACGGTACTGGAAAGGACAGGTGCGATTTTGGGAGTAATTTTAATTTAGTAAAGATTACAAATCATCAAAAACCCGGAGGTTATATAATTTCTGAAGTACCTTGAACAACCCTAATATCGCAAAGCCCAGCTAACTCTCAAAATGAAAATCAAATCAAAAAGAAAGTTCTCATTGAAAACAATCTTATTTTTGATTTACTGAATATTCTTTTTTCTACGTTGCTGAGTCTGCAACTCGTGCTATTTCATTACTTCCGTATTAGATAACAAAACGACTCTGTCCTACTTTTTCTATTTTGATTTCTTTCTTAGAGGGTATTTGTTTAGCTGATATTGATTTTGATCTTTCAGTTTGTTATATCGATATCTTTATATACTGATATGTGTTTCAGTATATAGAATGGAACTTGGAGTGATATTTAGCTACTGGCTTAAGGGCAGATCGCCTGGAG
>DOCA01000025.1 GCA_003503995.1 Holosporales bacterium | reverse complement strand
CAACCTTGCTCCATGATGATGTAGTTGATGAAAGCAGCATGCGTCGTGGGCAAGCCTCTGCCAATGCTCTTTGGGGTAATCAGGCCAGCGTTCTTGTGGGGGATTTCCTTTTTTCACGCGCCTTCCAACTTATGGTGCGTGTGGGAAATCTTGAAACCCTCGGAGTTTTGGCCAAAGCCTCTGCCACCATTGCTGAGGGAGAAGTGATGCAGCTTATGGATAATAACAACCTCGAGATTGTTGAGCAGCGCTACTTTGATATTGTGCGTGCAAAAACGGCGGCTCTTTTTGAGGCGGCTTGCCTTGTGGGTGGTATGATTGCAAAACCTGAAGCCTCTATTTCAAAAGCTTTAGGCGTTTATGGGGCGGCCTTTGGGACTTGTTTTCAAATCATTGATGATGTGTTGGATTATGCAGCCAATGAGCAAGAGTTTGGTAAAAGCGTCGGAGATGATTTCAGAGAAGGTAAAATTACTCTGCCCGTGATTTATGCTTATCATAAGGGAGCAGCCCATGAGAAACAATTTTGGGAGCGGGTTTTTGCCCAAGAGACCCTCGGGAAAAACGACTTTGCCCAAGCTCAAGCTTATCTCTTTAAGCATAAAGCTCTTGAATACGCTCGAAGTAAAGCTGCTTTTTTTGGTAAGCAAGCTAAGTCAGCCCTTGATGTTTTTGAAGAGAGCGATTTAAAGACAGCCCTCATATCTTTGGTTGATTTTTGTCTTGGACGTGGTTATTAAGAGCCCGCTAAAAAGGGAGCATACCCCAATGATTTCTTCCTATATCGATGACTATCGCCCCATGCGGGGGCAAAAAATCGTTCTTGTTGGCGGCTGTTTTGATGTTATGCACTATGGGCACCTTCGCTTTTTGAAACAAGCAAAAGCCTTGGGCGACTATTTGATTGTTGCCCTTGAAAGCGATGCAGCCCTTGTTGAAACAAAGAATCGCAAAGTTTTTCACACTCAAGAACAACGGGCCGAAATTCTCGAGGGATTGAGGATTGTTGATGAAGTTCTTCTTCTTCCGCCGATGGCATCAGACCAAGCCTATTTAGAACTCGTGCAACGTATAACGCCATCGGTGATTGCCTTCACACGAGGGGATCCCCGAGCTCATAATAAAGAACAACAAGCTCAAAACGTTGGTGCTTCTTGTGTTTCTATTCCCTTTGAAAAAGGATTCTCAACCACGGATTTGTTGGAAAAGTATAATGTCAGCACCTAATAATAGAGTAAACGTTGGTATTGGTGTTTTGATCTTGAATACAAAAAATGAGCTTCTTTTGGGAAAGCGTAAAGCGGCCCATGGAGACGGGACATGGGGCCCACCGGGCGGTAAGCTCGATTTTGGCGAAGATTTTAAAGAGTGTATGGTTAGAGAAGTTAAAGAAGAAGTTGGTATAAACCTTGAGAGGGAAGACCCTCGTATAATTGATGTACAAAATGATATATTTCCCCAAGAAGGCAAGCACTTCGTCAGCTTGATTGCCCATGTGGCTTTGACAAAAGACCAAGAGGCCCAATTGGTTGAGCCGCATAAGTGCGCGGAATGGAAGTGGTTTAGAGAGAATGATCTGCCAAATCCTCTCTTTCAGCCTGTTGAAAAGTTCTTTTCCCACAAATCCCTTTGGAATGTTGCCAAAAGGTAACAGTTTATTCTTTAATAACTGAAGATCACCCCACTCCCCTTGATTTATATAAAAAAATGTGTGAAAAAGAGAATATTGATTTCTAATCAGCGTTATAAACATTAAAGGAAGACTTATGAAGAAAATAGTACTAGCAACGGCCTCAGCCCTTGCCCTTATTGCCACTACCCAAGTGTCTACAGTTCAAGCAGACAGCAATTTTAAAAGCGGCTTTAAAGTCGGCGGCGGTGTCGGTTATAAACACCACCGCGTGAAAAACGTGTCGAATATTGATAGTCGGAATCTTAATGTGATTAATGAAAGTTTTGTGGAATCTTCTATAGATAATACAGCTGTTGTGCAATTGCATGCGGGTTATGATTTGATCGTTAATCGGTTCTTTTCTGCTTTTGACGTTGATTATCGCTATAGTCCTAGTGAAGTAAATATGAGATTTAATACTGCTCAGGCAATCTTTGTCCCTACGGCGGCTCCTTTTGAGGTTAAGCAAAGACATCCCCATGACTTTGGCCTTTCTGCGCGTCTTGGAGCTCTTGTTACAGAAAACCTTGCTCTTTATGCCATTGGAAATGTGCGTTTAGGAAAATTTGAGCATGAGTTTTTGAATAAGAAACCCACAGCTACAGCTTTGGCGCGTAAGGTAAGGCGCAGCCAGTATCTTTGGGGAATTGGCGGCGGTATAGGCGCTCGTTATGCTTTTTCAAAAGGATTCTCTGTTGCTTTTGAAACAACTTATGATGTTTACCAACGTATTAAGCTAAATAGTGAAGATGTAGTTTTTGCTGGTGTTGGTAAGGTGGCAGAGGTAAATACTCGATCTAAAGCACCTCATATTTTCATTGCGATGCTAAAGATGTCAAAAACCTTTTAAACATTATTGGAGTCCTTTTTATCAAAACCTGAAATAAAAAGAATCTATGCAAAATCCTCATCCTCGCGATGAGGATTTTTTTATTGACATTTTTTTATTAATTGCCATATATATATATTGAATTGTTTTTTTTGACATATTGAGGACTTATGAATTTTACCAATAAACAAACTCAGTTTTTATTAGCTCTTTCAGTAGCTGTTTTAGCAGCTGAGGATACACACGCCTCTTTTGCTGCTTTTCAGACAGTTGTTAAGGCAAAAGAAGAGGAAGTTATAAAAGATTACCATGAAGGAAATCTATCAGAAGAAAATGTTAAATCTATAGCATTGCAATATACTCTCGGTGATATCAGTCATCTTCTAACTCCCAAAGATTGGTCTGATTTTTTCCTAGAAACAGAAGAGATGGATTATGCAGCGCTTTTGGCTGCTGCAGATGATCTTTCAAGAGATGCTGGGGCTTTTAAGGCTGAGATTGCTCAAGTAACAACTTCCATCGATGGGGAAACGCTTTTAGTTTGGTTGAATACTTGGCGTGATGCTGCCTTTGGGGACATCTTAACAGACACACTTACCCACAGAAAAAAGATCAATCGTATGATCAAAGCCGTTGAGGCCCGTGATACCTTTGCTCATCTTGGTGGAGGTGCTGGCCTTGTTTCTAAAGCTGTTTTTGATCATATGAATGCCTATGACGGTGTTACGTTAAAGCAAGCTTATGAAACTCATATTGGCGCTGTCGCCCACCGTGGAACAAATATTAGCAATATAATTGCCACCGATGTTATAGACAACCAACGTGCTTATGCTGCGGCTTTGCAACGTGCAAAATTCGTCCCTGAGGTGGCTTATTGGAGAGGTCTAAACCGTGGTTTTACACTTATTGAAGCTAATACCATTGCAGATCGTATTATCAACCAAGGAGACGCAGAAGTAGCAGCCCTACAACGTGTTGTTCAAGTTCAAGCTCGTTTTAATGCGTTGAATTATTTGACGGTTGTCCAACGTGTTTTGGCTGGTCGTACCCTTGATCAAGCTCACAGAGATTTAACCATCGCGGCAACGAAAGCAAACCTTGCAGGACGCTTTGCCAATGTGGCTGAAGATCTCCGTGATGCCATGTCAGACCAGATGTATGATGCTGGACTTGATGAAAATGCGGCTTTGAGAGCTGTTCTTGTTGGCTTGGAAAACACAGGTCTAAAACACTCAAACAGTATTCATAACCTTGCAGATGCCATGCTTGACCTTGCAGATGCCATGCTTGCTGGTCTTGGTGGTACATCTCTTGAAGATGCTGCAGAAGCAATGGAAAGAGCTTTTGTTCAAGGAACGCTAGCTATTGGTAACCTTCATTACCTTCAAAACAATGACGGCCTTGTTCCTATGTGCATGGGATCCGATACAATTGATGCTGGTATTAGACTATTCTGCTCAAGTATTGTTGGAGATGAGTTAGCAGGTGCTTTTGAAGATCACCTCAAAGCTCTTCATGGACGTAACTTTCTTCTTGCTCCTTATGTGCAGGCCGATGAAAGAAATGCATTTTTCCGTGCCCATATCAGAACACGTCTTGATGGTGATTATAACAACCTTGATAATGGTTTGAAAAATCGTATTGCAACAACTCTTGCTGCGGCAAACACACCAACAGCAGATATCACACCACAAATTGTGACGGCTGCTCTTGTGGCAGAAGATGCTGTCGCCTATGGAGGTGGAAACGCTGCCTTTGGTCGAGCCGTTGCTGTTAAGCTTTTGAGCGATGCGCAACCAATCTTGGTTGCGGCGGGTCGCCTTGCGCATATTGATATGAAAGCCGAAGAGATCAGAGTTCTTTATGGCCATCTTCCCCTCGATGAGCGTCTTGTTCTTGCAACGAACTTTATCGATCGCGCTCGTGGTGTTGTGAATAAGGAATCTATGAAGCTTGCTTTGGCGGCCTTTCCTAATGTTGTTGGTGTCCTTGGCGTAGATGAGCTTGCAGATTTCCAAGATGCCGTATTGGGTGGACGTACCATTGAAAATGCTTTGGTTACTGATATTCGTCAACAGCTTGTTCTAGATAATGCATATCGCCATATTACAACCCTTGATATAGCTGATAATTTTCTTGCAGAAGTACCAGGTATTTTAAATGATACCGACGATCATAGACTTCTTTTTGCAAAAATTGTACATGATTGGCCATCATTTGGTGTGACTTTCAATAAAAAGATTATTGGCGCAAAGCAATGTGTTCAAATTATGGTTCTAGAGGGTGTTCAAGCAAACGTTATGGAGGCGTTATATAAGCACATTATGGCGACTGATGCGAACGACGCCATTACTTATTCAGAACTAAAAGCTGTGCACCAACAAGTGCGTGATGATGGGGGGGATATTTATAATACGCTTAACTTTAATGCAGCTCTTAATAAGCTTCACCTAGGTGTTAATTTCTTGGATCATATTAGGAATATGCAAACTGGTGAAGGAGTAAGCCTACGTTTCTTATATACAAAATTAAAATTTGGAGAGAAGTGGGCTGCAGATAAGGATCATGTGGACGGCCTTCATGCAACGCGTATTGCAGATCTTAATGATCAAATTAGAGGGCTTAATAAGTATGTTGGCCATGCTTTTACAATTGGAGGTCAAGTATGGGATGTTGGTTTAAGAGAGTATCGTGGTGTTGCGGTTGATTTGAAAGTTGAAGCTCGCCAGTGTTTTACTGCAATTGATACTTTGCAGCTTAATACAGGTAATCGGCCTCTTTCATTAAACTATGTCAACCTTACTTATAATGATGCTTGGGGACAACTTTTGATGTCTAATTTTCCTGAGGTATTAGATATCGATTGGACAACTTTTGAAGCAGATTGTAAGGCGGTTATTAGAAACAGTTTTGATACTGTTGTAGAGCAAAATCGTTGGATTAATGGATTTGTTAATGATGAAGGTCAAAGAGTTGGTCTAGCACCTTCTTTTGGGAGATTTAAGTCTGCTCGAGGGACAAGAGAGCATTGGAAAGAAAAAATTTATGCCCTATATCAAACGGCGCAACTTCAAGTCGATGAAGGTGTTGTACGTCCTGGGCAGGCTGGATATAACGATGTTGCTTGGAAAGCTGCCTTGGATGAAGCCAAAATGCGTATGATTAGAGGATTTAGTGAAACAAAAAATGGTTGTGAAGATGGAACCAGTGGTAAGATTTCTAGACTCTTAAATACCTATCGTGATTTCTTGGGTGATTATACACCAAAATTGAAAGTTGCAGCTCTTATTGCAGGTGTTGTTTATGACTGGAAAATGGAGGGTATTACAAAGATAGGTGCAGAGACAAATTCTGTTGAGGGGAGCTTATATAAACCGCTATTGGCAAAGCAACGCATGAGAATCGCGCTGAGTCTTGCAGGCGATTACCAAGAAATTGAACATTTGTATTATGGAAGTGCTGGAGTTGAACAGAACCATCCGACGCAAATTATTAGAAACCTTTTTGTACCAGATCAACCTAAAAGAGATGGGGAAGGTGGTTGTCCAGATGTGACCTTCGAAGCCTTAAATGTTAAACGTTTGGTTGGGATGGTTCATAAGGCAATGACAGATGATATAATAAAAACTCCTGATATTCGTGAGGTGATTTCTGGCGATCTGACCCTTGAATTGGATGGAAGAAGCTCTGCGCTTAGGTTTGAACCAGGCGTATTTATGAACAACGCACAGGGTGTAAAAACAAAAGAAATGGCTTTGTTCCTTCTTGAGAAATTTGGATACGTTCGGATGTCTGATGAGGTTAGAGAAACTTTTTATAAAGGTGAGCGCGCCATAGGCCTTGATGGAAAAATTGATGGTGAAGTCGTTTATGAAGATTTTGATGATATCACGTATGATCATTGTCGCCCTGGACGCTTAAATATTGAAACTTGTTCTTTGGAGGATCTTATAGAGGCTTACTAAAAAGAAACTTATATAATCATTAAAAACCTCAATTGAAACATGTTGGGTTTTTTGATTGACAATTATACTTTTCGTTATTATATATATTGTGTTAATTAAAACCTAAAGGAGTATTAAAATGACTATTAAATTTTTACCAGTAATTATCGGTTTGTCTGTTAGTATTGCAGCAACCTCAACTTTTGCTTCAGCCTTCAATGATGATGAACTTGAAAAAGCCATTGCGGCTTCTCTCAATGAGGGAAGCCATGTAGAGGATGAAGTTGGTTCATCTGAATTGGCTCTTCAGATCGCCCATGACGAAAAAGAAAGAAGAGAAGAGATTGAGGCTCAAGAGCGCCTTATCAGAGAATTTGAAGAAATAAGAGCTGCTAGAGAGGAAGAAGACCTCCAAAGGATTTTGGTGGCACTATCTATGAACGACACAGCTAGTGGCCCTAGAAGTGTTGTTGATCTTGATCTAACTGAACAAGAAGAGCTCGCGCGTCAATTTGCAGAAGCACTTGCTCCTTCTTTGGAAGGTTTTTCTGTAGAAGAAAGAAATCCTAGAAGTCCCAGAGAACAACAAGATTTAGAGTATGCAGTTGCCTTATCAACGGATAAGTTAAAAGCAACAAATCTTGAGGTAGCAGAGATAGAAGGAAATCTAGCTGTTTTGATGGCGCCATTAGGTGAAAAAGAATTAGCTTTAGAGGCTTTAAAAACTTCTGCTGAAGTTTGCCGTGCTCATGCAACTCGTAATGAAGAGCGCTATGGCGGTAAAAACCCACGTTTAGACCAGGCTGCTTCAGAAGCAGAGGAAGCTCTTGCAGTTGCTGAAGAAGAACTCCGTCTTTTAGTGGAAGCAAAAGCAGCGCAAAAACGTGAGCTTGAAAGTGCTTATGCTGAAGCTTTAGAGCTTAAAGAGGCACAAGAACTAGCTCTTGCTGCCGCCATAGAAGCCTGCTAAATAATAGCAGATCACATTACAGTTGATTTTAAAATGGCCTCTCTTATGGGAGGCATTTTTTTTGCTATGACGCTTTTAAGTCCGTAAGGGAGGAAGGTGTTTTGGCTAGGGGGATGCTCTGGCTAAACAGAGTCATGTAGCCACTTCTTGATGTGGTGCCGGTTGAGAGACTCGAACTCCTGACCTACTGATTACAAATCAGATCGGTTTGGAGTGGGGAATGTGTCTGAAACGACTGGTATGAAAGGCTTTGGATGGAGGCTCAGGGAAGGTGGCAAAGGTCATTGTCACCATATTATCGGCAGTTGGTTAAAAAAGTGCCTGGAGAATAGCATCTAAACGATGCTTATGAGTATGCTTTGATAGAATGTAGTCATAGGTTCGATCAACGATATTATTAACTTCTTGTTTATTTTCCAACAGGTCTTTTAGATCTAGGATATTAGAATGATCTTTTGCAAGTTCAAAATAGTGCTCTCCGGGAATAAGAATATCGTTATATCTCCCAGGGTACATTATATGGAGTGTTTTTGTTCCAATGGCATCAAAATGCCGAGAGGAAATAGCTTTGGAATAAACTGGGCATTTTTGAGCGTTAAGAAAGAATTTTTCATAAATGCCTTCAAAATCTATGCTTTCATCAATATTGGCACTCTCAATAATGTTGCCCCCTAAAAGATTAATAACTTTCTTTCTTATAGGACTTGGGACGATTGAGCGATAATACTTTCTTAAAATGTCTTCGTTGGGCAAAACTATTTTATCAGACTTTTTCTTTAAATATTTTAGGATCAGATGAACAATTGCGTCACCTTTCTCTAAATAGAAAGACCCAGCTTCCGTAGATAATGTCGCTACAGATGAATTCAAAAAATGTTTCCACTCTGCTCGGTTGAATCGTTTTTGTTGACCGGGCTCTAAACCCAAGTCGATTGAGAAATTATATTGTTTAGCATTTTTATGAAAAAATTGAATAATTTGATTGCGATCATTATCACCTATATACACACCATAACGTGCAGAGCGTGTTCCAATATCTATTTTTCTTTTAATAGATCGATCTGGGGAAAAAATAGCCGGATTTAGACCATGTGGAATGGAAATAATTTTAGATTTGCTGCAATCTGAATACAGCCAATCACCTGCTTCTTGTAAAAGTTGCGTTGCGATAATATCAACGTCTAAGTCTTTTAAAGATTTTATTTTCTCTTTCATACTCATGGTTGGTAAATTAACTTCATTACCAACAAAGGACACTAGTTTTCCACGTCTATTTTTCAAGGGAGAGATAAATGGCTTAAGATATTCTAAAGTATCTCCATTCATGGAATGGTGAAGCACAACGAGCTCAGCCGTTTCAAGGCGCTTCGTAACCAATTTAAAATCGCACGTTTGGCCACAAACATTAATCGCTTCTGTATGAAAGTTTTTATGTTCTAAAAACGCATCTGTCCAATCATCATAATAAGACATTTGATCAGTATAAGCTGCGTACAGAAGGATTGTTTTCATTGCCGTTTTTTTACCTTATTCTTTAAATAGAAAATCTAGAAATTTAATATGTTTTTTTACATATGAAGGCCTCAAATGTCCAACATCTTTATAGATTGGAAAATCATCACCTAAATATGTTTTGCAGGTATCTCTGTTGCATAATGTATCCTCTGAATCCAGGATGACCGCCCATGAATTCTTAGCAACGTTGATTAGATACTTTTTTGTAATACTATTTTGTGAATCCCACGAAGTTTTAGATGCATGCTTTAAAGACATTTTCCAATCAGCCGTAAAATTCCTATGGAAAAAATGTTTGGGACCATAGTCATCGCCATAAGGTATACCAGTAATAATATATACTTTCTTCCCCAACTCACTAAGCTCAAGAAGCATATTTTCAAAGTCTTTGAGAGCTTTCTGGAGATTTTCCGGCTTATCTAGTCCGCCATTCTTTAAATAAAGATGACTCGACGCTGTGCCTGAAAGGTAGCCCATCCACATAGCTGTGATAACGATAACTTTCACTTCTGACTTTTTCGCATATTCGATTACGCTCTTAACAAACTGCAATTCTTTCTGCGTACGCCCAACATTTGGAATAGGGCACAGGCCACCCCACGTAGCAAAAACAGCTGTTTTTTTTATGTGCTTATTACTGTTGAAAATTGTAGAGAGACGTGGCGCATACTGCTCCATGTTACTATCTCCAAAAAATAAAACAACATTGTTCTCTGATTTAGAACCAAGTTTCCAAAAGGTCTCATCTTGAAAAGATAATTCTCGCATATCCTTAGTTGGATAGTCCCACTCATTAAATGCCAGCGTTATTTTTTCAGACTCAGGTATTTTATAACTTAGATAGGGTTTGAGTGTTTCTATATTAACAAGGTACCCAATGGCACCTAAAAAAATAAAAGAGAGGAACAAAAACAAAGGTGTTCTTTTGGATGCACTAGCTCTTATTGGTTTCTCTATATATTGATATACTAGGAAAGATATGAAAAGTACGCTTGAAAAAATTGAGAGTTTGACTTCAAGAGTTAGGCGGATTGGGTTTATTATTTTGATAAAGCTAATGAATGGCCAATGAAACAAATACATTGGATAACTAATTAAGCCTATAAATACTAGAGAACGTATTGAAAATAATTTGTGTATGTAGGCTGAAATGAGGGTTTTTTCATGAGAGTATAGTAATAATAGAGCCCCTAATAATGGGAATAATAATAGTTGAGTGAAATATGGATTTTCATATGATAAAAACAAAAAACTTATTGGTATGGAAGCAATAAAAATTGTGTTCAAGACGTGAAGAGTTGCGTTAGCTTTATTAGGAAA
Source organism: Holosporales bacterium (assembly GCA_003503995.1). Lineage (GTDB taxonomy): Bacteria > Pseudomonadota > Alphaproteobacteria > Caedimonadales > UBA9215 > UBA9215. The sequence goes on along the minus strand of DOCA01000025.1, from coordinate 9,450 downwards.
ATTTATTTTCAACTTTCCCTTAAACATGATGTAGGCAATCAAAGACCCACAAGACATCTCCCATAGTCGACTTCCTGTAAAATAAAATGATAAGCCAGGGCGTTTTGTTACTAGGTAAAGATTTAAGGCATATGAAAAAATTGTTACGAGGAAAATAGATATTAGAATAAAGTTCTGTTTTATAAATTTTAATAAATTATTGTTTGTTTTGTAATATTGCTGAAAAAATTTTCTATTAGATATTTTATATAGAGACCAGAGAAAGAAAGGCCAGAAAACATAGAACTGCTCTTCAACAGCAAGAGACCATAAATGTAAGAAAGGTTTTTGCTCAGATGCGAAATCAAAATAGCCGGCTTCTCTGTGTAGAGTTAAGTTTGACAGGAAAACTGATGCGCTTGCAACATGCTTACCAAGAAGGGAAAATTCGTCTGGAAATAAAACAAAGAAGCCATAAAATAGCGAAGGTAATAAAACGAAGATGAGAGCAGGAAAAATACGTTTTATACGTCTTATATAAAAGCTTATAAAACTAAATTTCTCTACCTCTAATTGAGAGAAAATTATTTTTGAGATCAAAAAACCAGAAATAACAAAGAAAATATCGACACCAATGAAGCCACCTTTAAAGGTATCAGGAAAGAGATGATAGAAAAACACAGCTAAAATGGAAATAGCTCTTAGGCCATCAATATCAGCTCTGTATTTTGTGTTTTGAACAGGCATGCTTTTTGAAAGCTGATTATCTTTTATAGAGTTATTAGGAATAGAAGTCTGCATGTTAAATTAATTGAATAATCTTTTCTGCTGAATTACCAGAACCATAATCTGTGATTTCTTTTTGCTCTCTATAATATGGTTCGGTCCATAAACGATTCCATCCTGCATCAATAGTTTCAACCCACTCTGTTTCAGAGCGCAGTGTTACGCAGGGAACTCTATGAAAATAAGCTTCCTTTTGCAGTCCTCCAGAATCAGTTAAAACATGTTTTGCTTTTCTGAGTAAAAAGTGAGTTTCAAAATAACTTAAAATATCAATCGAATGGATTGACTTTGGGAACTCATAAGATGCATTTTTAATTAATTTTTGAGTGCGGGGATGCACAGGGAAAATGATTTCTGTTTTATTATTTTTGGCAAAATCATGAACAAATCTCATAATTTTTTGGAAACTTTCGATAGAGTCTGTTGAATCAGCGCGATGCACAGTTAATAAAGAAAAATCATTTGGAAGCCATTTAAATTTTTCTGAAATATCTAACCGTTTTTCAAGGGAATCAATAGCAAATAAGGTTGCGTCATACATGACATCACCAACGTGATAGACACCTTTAGTAATACCCTCATTTTGAAGGTTTGAAACGGCGGTCTTGGTGGGACACAAAAGAATATCACTCACATGGTCCGTTAAAACCCTATTAATTTCTTCAGGCATTGATCGATTAAATGACCGTAAACCAGCCTCTATATGAATCACAGGAACATGGAGTTTTGAAGCCGCCAGTGAGCCAGCCAAGGTAGAGTTTGTATCACCATAAACAAGGACTGCGTCAGGTTTTTCTTTGAGTAATACTTCTTCTATTGCCTCTAGCATACGCCCTGTCATTTTCCCGTGATTTCCCCCTTGAATATCTAGAAAATAAGAGGGCTTAGGGATATTGAGTTCTTGAAAAAAGATGTCTGACATATTGGAATCATGATGTTGCCCCGTATGTATTAAGACTTCTTCTAAAATCGAGCTATTTTGAAAAAGGCGAGAGAGCGTTGCAGCTTTTACAAACTGCGGGCGAGCACCAACAATGGTTACAATACGTTTTTTCATGTTAGAGTTGCCTGATAGCAACCACCAATACCAGTAGAGAACCCTTTATACATGGGGGCACCTTTCGCATCAAAGCTAAGATCATATAAAAAATCTCGGTGTTCTTTGGGCAACCTTCTGTCGGCAATGGCTTCAAATCTTCTTGGGAGCCTGTTTAGTTCCATCCAAAGTGAAGCAGAGGCCCCACGGTATGAGCCTTTAAATCCGGCATCTTTTAAGAGAGAAAGAAATTCTTCTCGCTTATAAAAACGACTGATAGGACATAGGGCTCCATCAGTCGTCTCTCGAAAAGTCTCTTCAAGGTTTTGCGGATATTTTTTTAATCCTAGTTTTCTCAATATATTATTTTTGAAAGAGCCATCGTTTAACATCAGTTCATAGGCAACATATAAATGAACCCAAATTGATTCATAATTATAGATCATTATTTGCAGGGATCCATTTGGCTTAAGTATGCGCTTAAATTCTTTCAAGATTTCTAAGGGTTTCTCAGTATGGTGCAAGACACCAGAGGAGTGAATGAGATCAACACTCTGGTCTGCAAGGGGAATTTTCGTAATATTGCTTTGTAATTCAATCAGCTCAACACTCTTCTCATGAAGCTCTAAGCGTTTTCTTGCTTGATTCAAAGAAGTTGGTGAGACATCTGCCGCAATTAATTTCTTAGGAGTTGAGTTAATGGCAAAGCCGACAAGGTCATGACCAGGTCCACAACCATAGTCCAAAACAACTTTACCTGTTGCCATGTTAGTAGGCATCAAATCTTCATAATAAAGATAGCATTTATTGCGCCAGTCGAGAAAATTTAAAGAATCTTCTTCTGAAAGAAAATTATGGTGCTCTGTAACGTTGTGACTAGTCCAATATTTCGTTACATTTTTCTGGACTTTTTCTAATGTTCTCATGAGATTTTATTTAGAAGGTAATGATGTTTTTGGATGTTTGTGCTAATTAAACTTTTGTTTTCTTTTGTCCAAGAAATAGTTTTCTTAAGCCCTTCTTCTAAGGAGGTCTTTGCTACAAAACCAAGTTCTTTTTGAGCTTTCTCCGTTGATCCAAAACGTTTTCCTGAGCGATCCCATGAGCGCGCTGGAAGATAGTCAATGGGCGTAGGGTTGTTTGAAATAGAATTAATTTTTTCAGCTAATTCTCGGATGGTTGTTTCAACACCAGAAGCAAGGTTATAGACGTCTCCAGCTGTTCCTTTTAAAGCACAACACATCAAGCCTTCAACAATATCATCAACGTAAATAAAATCTCTGGATGCTTGTCCCTCGTTTTCTAAAGGGAGAGATTCTTCTTGTAAAGCTTTCCATATAAAGGTTGGTGTAACATTCCGCCATACGGTAGCAGGTGTTCCACGCCAACGCCCAGCCCCTAATATCTCACGTGGCCCATAAACATTTTGGAAGCGCGCTTTTACAAAAGGCAATTGAAATTTCATCCAGTAATAGTTTCCGTAAAACTCGCCAAAAATCTTAGAAAATTGGTATGGACTATCATGGTACAAAGATACTTCAGCATCTTCGTCTGTTGCATCAACATCATCGTAGGTTTTCTTGGCGACTGTACAACCAGCTGAGGAGTAAACCATTTTTTTAAGATTCTTTGAGCCTTTAAAGTGCTCGCAAAGCTTTAAGGTTGTAATGGTATTATTGTCATGGTCAGCAATGGGGTCTTCAATACTTGATTGGTTTCCATGGTATGTTGCCAGGTGAAATACATAGTCAAATTCTTTGCTAAGCTTAGCCAAGATACGATCATCTGCAATTGAACCCACAATAAGCCTGAGTTTTTTATCCTCAGGCAAATTAACGGCCTCAGCAGAGAGTAGATTATCTACAACAGTTATTGCTTCAGCATTCTCCTCTAGAAGCTGATGGCACAAGTTGCTTCCAACAAAGCCTGCACCACCAACAACAAGAATATTTTGGTCAGAAAACCTCATATTATGCCTTAGCTTCATTCAAATGAGTAAACGTCTCTTGAATGCCGAATTCTTTGTAATACTGAATGGTTTTAGCCACACCTTCAACTAGGGGTACCTTTGCACTCCAAGAGAATTCTTCCGTCGTTTTTGAAGGATCTAGTAAGATTGAATAGACATCATCAGCATGACGATCTTTTACGGGTACTTCAATCTCTATATTGAGAGCTGCTGTTGTTGCATCAAAAAGTTCTTTGATAGCAAAGTCAGAACCTGTTGATAGGTGGTAAGTACCTTTGCCCTTACCGTCTGCTGCAAGCATGATGCAGTCAATCATGTCATCAATGTAAACAAAGTCGCGACGTGTATCCATCACAAAGCAAGATTGTTTCTCAGTTAAACGCTTGTAAAATGTTGGTAGAGGACCACTGATATTTCTGGGGCCATAGGCATTGGCCAAACGGAAAGTTACGTAATCAAGACCAGATAGGTGAACATATTCTTCAGCAGCAGTTTTGCTAATAGCATAGCTAGATCCACCAGGAAGGATAGGGTGGTCAAGTGTGATTGGTTGTTGTAACGGCTTTAGGCCATAGCAAAGGGCAGTTTGGAAGTAAATAATACGATCCACACCAGCTTTTTGCATGGCTTGGCAGACAATAGCTGTTCCCAAAACATTGCTTTTTGAATCTTCAACCCAATTGTTTGGGTCTTTGTAAGATGCTGCTGCATGAATAACAAGGTCAGGTTTAAATTCTTGCATTAGGTTGTGCATCAGCTCTTCATTGCAAATTGTATCTTCTACAACTTTAAGTTTTGGATGAGATTTTAAGTTATCTCTGCGGCCTGTTGCAAAGTTATCAATAACAAGAACCTCATCCCCTCTTGCAAGTAAACGATCCGTTAAATGAGATCCAATGAATCCTGAGCCGCCTGTGATAAAAATTTTCATAATATATTTCCTTATAGTTTAAAGTTATGCGATTAGTTTTTGGTAATTAATTTGTTGATCATGGAACTCACGATACCATAATTCAAGACTTAAGAGCCCCCAAATTTTTCTGGAGAATTGTGAGGATTGATCAAGGTTCTTTAAGACTTTCTTAGGGTCATAAAAACCACGTGTTGTAGCGACCTCGGATGAAAAAATATCATAAACAAAATCCCTTAACGGGCCCTCAAACCATTCTTTTAGAGGAACGGGGAAACCCATTTTATCTCGTCTATTTAAAATATTATTTGGAATTTTTTCTTTAAAGACATTTTTCAAGAGAGCTTTCATTCTACCGCCAGGAAACTTAATGTCAGCTGGAATAGTAGCCGCAAATTCAACAATTTTATGGTCCAAGAAAGGGACTCTTGACTCAATTCCATGGGCCATACTCATGCGATCCTCTACATGTAATAAAGCTGGCAAAAGACACTTAAAATCAAAATGAGTCATTTTGTCAAAGTAGGCCTCTTTGGCCACATTGTCTTTGTTGTTAAAGATTGTTTTGAAACGTTCCAGTAAATGTTCTTTATCAAAGAACTCCCAATTGATCTCCCCCATAGTATCAGCAGAGCGATCAATCAATCTAAAATAACGTTCATCAAGGGGGCCAAAAAGCCCTTCTTTCCAAAAGTTCTTAATAAGAGGTTTATACTCTTTTAAAAGGGTTAAGTTCGGAATAATAGACTCAGGGGTTACAACAAAATTACCATTTTTATGAGTCCCTTCGATAGCTGCATTAATAGCTTGTTCAAAGTAAGCAACGACATACCGAGCATACCCTCCAAAGAGTTCGTCCCCCCCTTGACCACCAAGGACAACCTTCACATGCTGAGAGGCTAGTTTTGAAACCATAAATTGTGGAAAGGAACCAGGGCCTGCAATTGGTACGTCAAGGTGATAAATAACTTGCTGAATATTATCGATAAAATCCTGAGCCGTTATATCAATTGTATGTAGAGGCGTCTTTGAAAAAGAGGCAGCATCCTGAGCATAGGAGCTTTCATCATACCCAGGATATTCCATAAACCTGCCATGAAAAGCTCCTAAAAACTGATCATTTTTATCAGCAGATAAGGCTGTCATTAATGAAGAATCTATACCACCGCTTAAGTAGCTTCCAATAGGAACGTCACTGACTTGGTGGTACTGCACTGATTCTTGTAGAAGGCTATCTAGTTTTTCTTCAAAATATTGAGGTGAATGCTCGTAGTCAATTTGATATGAAACATCCCAATATTTTTTTATATTAAGTTGATTATTTTCAAGGGTAAGTAAATGTCCTGGCATTAATTGGTGGACATTTTGAAAGAGGGTTTCCTCCCCAAGGGTATATTGAAAAGTGAGGTATTCTGATAAGGCCTGTTTATTTGTTTCGACCTTACTTAAGAAAGGGAGAAGAGCCTTTATTTCTGAGGCAAAAGAAAAACTGTTTTCAGATTTTACAAAATAGAATGGCTTAATACCAAAACGATCACGTGCGCAAAAAAGTTTTTTTTGTTTTTCATCCCAAAGTGCAAACGCAAACATTCCCCTTAAATGATGCACGCAATCGATTCCATATTTTTCATAAAGGGCTAAAATCACCTCAGTATCAGAGGAGGTTTTAAAGGGGTAATCAGCGCACTCGGAGGCTTTTAAATCTTTGTAATTATAAATTTCACCATTAAAAATAATAATATTTCCGTCACGGCCTTTCATAGGCTGGTTGGAGGAGGCATCGATATCAATAATACTCAAACGGTTATGTGCTAGGAATATATCTTCGCTATCTGAAGACCAGGAAGAAGAGGCATCGGGTCCACGGTGAGAGAGCAAAGCAGATGCTTGTTTAAGTTGAGCTTCTGGAAGTTTTTTATTAAAGGATTTATAACCAAAAATTGAACACATTTTATTTATTTACCAATATAGATAATATTTCTTTACCATAAACAACTTTTTTGTTCATGCCTCGAAGTTCCTCAGGAATACCCCATGATTTTATACATTCTATATAAACTGAGTCAATAGAAGGAAGAACTGGTGTAATGTTTAAAAGATTACTATCTCTATCACAATCTTTATCATTTAGAATGATTATTAGCTTTTTATTTTTGATCTCTAAAGAGAGTATATTAATTTCTATGTTTTTATGTGCAATATGTGAATAATCAAGAACCTTTACCATTTGTAAAAATTCCAAGCAAAAATCATTTTTCATAAGGTGAAATAAAAGTGATAAGTTTTTTGATTTCAACATTATAAAAAAAACATCTTTTTTTATAAAAAAACTTCTTTTAAAACTTAAGATTTGTTGAAAAACCTTATCCGGAAAAACCTTTTTCAGTATTTTTTTTATTAAAATTAATACCATCTGATTAACCTGTAATTTCTTTTACTTCTTGATCAAAGGTAGAAATAAAATGCTCAAATGAATAAACTGGATTCAATGCAACCTCTTCATAGGCAAAACCTACAACTTTTTGCCACGATTTTTTACAAGATAGGGTCTCTACAATTTCCTCCATATTTGAGTGATCTTTTTTCAAGGGAATATAGTGTCGCCAGGGTATTAAGATACCTGAGTAATCCCCTTCATATAAAATCATTAGTGTTTTAAGGGAAGCAGCTTCAAAACAGCGAGGTGATATTTGGTTCAGTTTAATTTTATTTTCAAGGTCTGCAAAAAAGAGCTCCTGTACTTTAGAAAAAGGTGCGTCTGGGTGTTGGGCCTCATAAGATTCTACATTTTGTTGTATTTCACCAGAAAAGTCAAAAATGCTTGCTCCACTTTCACAGCCTAGGGTGGCTTTGGAATTTTGTAAGAAAGTTATCCAGTCGTCACCATAAATCCTATCTTTTTCATGGTATGAAATATCTGTTTTTAAATCATCTTTTTTAGCATCATTTGAAAATTTGTCAGCCACTTCCCATTTTTCCTGCCCTAACCGCCCTAACCATGTCGGGACCTTGCGCGCCCTATAGACAACATCAAGCTGACGTGACTCATATGGAACATCAGGTAGTTGTAAGAGGTCTTTAGGGACATATCCAGTCAAGACATTGATTTTTTTTAGTATTGGTAATTTACAAGAGGGGTAAACTTTTTCAATTTCTGACTCAGGAACACAGGTAAATAAGAGGTCTGCTTTAATATAAATTAAATTTTCAACAATTTCATCTACACGCCTGTATTCATCTTGAATAAAACAAACTTTTTTTCCTGTGAAATCTCTCAGTAATATTCTTAACCAAGGAAAGCAGATATCGTCATTAAAAAGACAAACGGAATAATGTATGACAATGAGATCAAAACCATTTAAAATGTCCCGATTAATTATGTCTTTTAAAACATCAATATGTTTTATCTCATTTTTACTAAAAAGTTTAAAAGAGTCCAAGTGATCAAACACTGTTGCGGCAGTTTTTTCCTTAACACAAAGAATTGCAATTTTCATTTTATTTTCTTATTGATAAGTTTTATATAAATCTATATCGGAGATAATGTCACATTCTCCCCAAGAACCTTTATGGGGCACGCCGTATATCTTTTTAGAATCCTTAATAAAAAGAGATAGTAACTTTGTCATTGAAATTACAGGGAAATTAGAACATCGTAGCTCATTTACGATTCGACAGAAATCAGAAGTAAGTCTTAATAAGCCCATGTATTGCCCTTCGATTTCTTCGACTGTTTTTGGTTTTTGGCCAATTTCTAATAAATAACTATTTGCATCTATGCGGAATGTTTCTGCATCATCCAGAGGGTCATCGAACCTCTTTGACCAAAGTTCAATCCAATTAGGATCATAGGCAATGGCAATGTTATCTTGGCACTCCATTAAATCCTTTACAATTTGAGGGCCATAGAAGATATCTGAATAACTTACGATACAGTCATTTTCATCAAGCCATTCTTTTGCGCAAAACAAAGAGTAAACCATATTTGTTTCAGACCATTTAGGGTTGTGAAAATGATGGGTGCCGTAATCTTTCAAACATTCACTTTTATAGCCTGTTACAATGGCTATGTCATTTATTCCAGCGGCTGTTAACGCATCAATTTGGTGCTGGATAAGAAGTTTACCATGCACTTCTGTTAAACACTTTGGTTGTTCGCTGGTTAAGGAACCCATGCGACTTCCTCGACCTGCTGCAAGTATAATGGCCCTCATTATCTTTCCTTTATATTTTTTTCAATAAAAAGAAACGTCTATTAGTATCCTGAAAATAGATATTTCTTATGACTTTAAATAAGCCCCCACACTCTTCAATAATAAAACTCTGATTTTCTTCAGAACTATGAGTCATATGAGTTTCAAAGAAAAATAAACCTGACTTCTTTAATAGTTGATGAACTAATTTTAAATGATCAGAGATTTCCACTCTATACCCTCCGTCATTGGTGTGATGTGTGGCAAAGGATATCACTTTTGTGAAGTCTCTCTCTTCTTTAGAGTGAACAAAATCTTGTATGGTTTTGCTCTGCAAAGACACGAGTTTTGAAACTTCAAGGTATTCAGCACATTTTTTTCCTATATTGATAGTATACTCATTGTGATCCACCCCCACAGTCTGGCAACCAAATAAATATGCTGCATAAATTAACATAAAACCATTATTACAACCTAAATCAAGCATTTTATCATCTTGAGATAATAATTCATAAAATCCATACTCCCGGAATCTTCCTTCTGTAGGCCTACAACGAGCTATGACCGAAAGTTGTGT
>DOCA01000166.1 GCA_003503995.1 Holosporales bacterium | reverse complement strand
TAGGCCTTCAATTAGCTGGCTATTTTTATCAAGGCTCTTTTCGCAATGTTGGTCTGATTATTATTGCTTTCATTGGCCTTAGCACAATGACGCTTTTTACAATCGTTAACCGGCGAGACATAATGGAAAGAGAGAAGGAGCGTTTATGAGCTGTTAAAAGAGAGTATTTTCTTCCTTTTAGCTGTTTTCCTTGGGTTATTTTAGGGTTAGAATGAAAGCATATATAATTTTTTCTAATTTGAAAGCCAGAGCCTTATGGCAAAAGATTTTAAACGTGCCCATGAAAATATGTTATTTCGGCAGTTTCTACCCAATAAGTTGACCGACGAACGACTTCTCCATGCTTTTGAAGAAGTGTGGCGTGAGAAGTTTATTCCCGCTCCGTCAAATCCTTTATCCTATTGTGATCAAAATGTGAAGTTGCCCGTTGAAGGGCGCGAGGCTTTATCACCCTTATCTTTAATGCGTTTGCTACAAGCGGCTGCTCCTACAAAAAAACATCGTGTTCTTAATATTGCAAGTGGGACAGGATTCGGCGCAGTTATTTTGAGCTATCTTGCAAGATCAATTGTGTGTCTTGAAGAAGATGATAAACTCTATTCTGTCCTTCTTGAGACGATTCAACAATTTTCGTCTACTTATATTAAACCTGTCAAAGAGCCTCTAACTGAAGGCGTACCTCTTCAGGGCCCCTACGATCTTATTTTTATTGAGGGGGCTGTGTCTGATGTGCCCTTTTCTATATTGGAACAGTTGGACGAAAGAGGTAAGCTATTTACTTATGAACCTCTTTTTGATTCGTCTGTTCATCAGATCTCACGGGCTGTTTGTTTTGAGCGTTATGGCAAGACGTATACAAAAACATTTTTATTTGAAGCTATTGCGCCAAGGTTAGAGATGTTTGAGAAGCAAAAAGAGTTTCAATTATAATAAAAAAAATAAGGGTACTTTATAATGTCGCAAAATTTAATTACAGTCTCTGATTTAAAGGATATGATGGACAAACAGGAGGATTTTATCCTTTTGGATGTGCGTGAAAAAAGCGAGCGTGATACTGCGAAAATAAATTATAATTGCCATCATATTCCCATGGAAGATGTGACAGCGCGCTATGAAGAAATAGAGAAAGACAAAGATATTATTATTTACTGTCATTCTGGCGTGAGAAGTTTTCAAGTCTGCCGATTGCTAGAGATGTATGGATTTGCTAGAGTAAGGAGTCTAGTGGGCGGCATTGATGCATGGTCCCAAGAAATAGATTCAACTATAAAGAGATATTAATGTTTAAAAAGAGTACCTTAGTCGTTTTTCTAGCCTGCGTTACATCTGGAACGCTTACCCACGCCCTTGAGCAAGATATTGCCCCAACGCCCCTGCCAAAGGAAGCATCTTCAAAAGATAAGCAATTTAAAAATGCTTTAGCCGAAGCTTATCAGAATAACCCCGATATCCACGTGGGTCTTCGGGAGTATTATGCTGCCGTTGAAGCAATTCCTGCAGCACGGGCTGGTTGGTTGCCGACCATTACGTTAAAAGGATCCGGAGATCATCAAAAAGCGCTTTCTAATGGAAAATCTACAACAGTTCAACCGAGCCTTCGAAGCCGCAGTAATACGGCGACAGACACCTTAAGTCTTCAAACGAGTGTTCAACAAAACCTCTTTAAGGGCGGGCAAACAGCCTATGGCATTGCCAAGGCAAAAGCTGATGTGAGTGCGGCTCATATGAGATTTGTGGGTGTAGAGCAAAATGTTTTATTAAGCGCTGTTCGGGCCTATTTGGATCTTTGGAAGGCTTATGAAATTTTGCGTTATAGAAAAGCGAGTGTGAGCTTTCGTGAGCGTATTGTAGCTCAAGTAAAAGCACAAGAGGATGTGGGAGAAAAAACACGTACCGATGTTGCTGAGGCGCGGTCTCAGTTGGCTGCTGCTGTGGCTGTCCGCTTAACGGCTGAATCAGCCCTTGCTGCGGCACAAGCAACTTATGAACAGGTCATTAGCGCTAAAGTTCCAGAATCCCTTAAAAAACCGGCCTTTATTATTGGCAAAGAGAAACTGCCAAAAACCTTGGAAATTTTAAATGCTTTGGCCTTGAAAGAAGCGCCTAGTTTACAACAAGCAATTTTTAATGAAAAAGCTCAACGGGCTGCGGTGGGTGTTTCCGAAGGAACATTGCTTCCTAGTGTTGATCTGTCTGCGACGGGAAGTCGTCAAAAAAGTAACACGCAAACGAGAAGCGCGTTCCATGAGGGACCTACGGCTGATCAAGCTGGGTTTGGTTATACGAATACAGGAACCGTTGGTGTAAGCATAACTGTGCCTTTATACCAAGCTGGAGCGGCATGGTCTGGTGTGCGGCGTGCAAATCAACAACGTTATCAAGCTTTAAATGCTGTCAAAAAGGCACGTTTGGAAGTCTTGCAAGCTGCACGGGCAACCCTTCAATCTGTTAGTTCTTTAGAAAATAGTGTGAAACAAACGGAGCTTCAAATTGAAGCTGCGCAGCTGAGCCTTGAGGGGAAACGCCAAGAATACCTTGTGGGTGAACAAACTCTGACGGATACGTTAATTGCCGAGCAACGTCTTGTGGATGCACAGGTACAACTTGTTGAAAGAGAACGGGATTATCAAGTAACAGTTTATCAGCTGATTTCTGTTTATGGTGGATTGCTTCCCGAACATTTGGACTTGCCTGTTGCACGCCATAATGTAGCTCTTTACACGGATGAAATGTCGACTAAACTGATTGGAACTGGTGATCTGAGAGAGCCTGAATCTCTCGACGTAAAGGAATAGTTATGACTCAAAACGCCCTAAGAAAAGAGCCTGAAGATCAAGCTGATGGACAGGTATCTGAAGCTCTTTCTTCCATTCGCAGTGTTATTAAACAAAACCTTGAGCAGGGTTTTGATCATTTTGATGACCCTCAGGAGGAAGAAAATGAGGGTGATGGCGAGCAAGGAGCAGATGTAGGACAAGATGCGGAAAAGCCTTTGAAAAAAGAACAAGCTCCAGAGGGAGTCCCCTTAGAAACCAAAGAAAGTCTAGAAGCTTTGATTAAAGAGTCAGAGAAAAAAGAGGCCCCTTCAAAGAAATCATCCGACTCTGCTGATGTTTTTGTTTTGACACAAATATTAGAAGAAGATGGCTCTGTTACGGATCTCGACGGAAAAGAAAAAGGTCCAGGGACTCCCGATAGAAAAACAGAAAAATCTGACAAACCAGAGACAGGGAAGGCTAATATAACTCAAGCTGATACTGAGGCCGAAGCCGAGGCACCTGCTGCTCCAGAAACTACGGAAAAAGAGGCGCCTTCAGCAGATAAGGAAGCACCGGCGAAGGAAGAGCCTTCAGCAAAAAAAGAGCCTTCAGCAAAAAAAGAGTCCTCAGCGGAAAAAGAGCCTTCGGCAAAAGAGAAGCCTTCGGCAGAAAAAGAGGCAAAAGCACCAAAAGAAGAGACAGAGGCTACTGATGCTCCAGAAACCGATACTGTAGCAGAAGACGCTGCAGATGCTGCAGAAGCCGAAGCTGCGACAGAGACGGTTGCAGAATCTGGAGAAGATGCTGCTGCACCTGAATTTGATCCTGTAACGGAAGGAACGGAAGATGTGATGGCACAAGAAGTTTCTGAGGATGTTGCGGAACAAGAACCCAGTGAAGATGCTAAAAAGGAAGATGTGCCAGCTCCAGAATTCTCTAAGGAAGAAGCGTTGATTCTTGATAAACCTGTCCAAGAGACCGCTGCAGAGCCCGAGGCACCTGCTGCTGATTTCGAGATTGGTGTGGAAGATCTTTTAGAGAAGGCCACAAAAGCACCTGTGGAAGATCTTGCGTCAAAAGAAACAATGGCAGAGTCTGCCGCTGCTTTTTCAGAGCTTGCCAATATCGCACGCCAGCTTTCCTCGAAATCAAAAAAAGGCGGTGGCGGTGATGGTCCGTCGGGTCCTGTGACACCAGATCGTGCTGGAGGGTATACCGTTGAAGAGCTCATGCGGGAATTATTGCACCCCATGCTAAAAGACTGGTTGGATACTCACTTGCCTTCCCTTGTGAAATGGCTTGTGACCGAGCAAATTGAAAAAATGCTCCAAGGACAAGGTATGTCGGCCACTCCAGCAGCAGCTCCTGCTGAAAAGCCAGAAGAACCAGCCTCAACCGCAGCAGAGGCTGCAGAAGAACCCGCAGAGACTGCAGCAGAATCGGCGGAGGCAGATTTGGACGCAGCAAGTATGGATTTCGATGCACCTGGTGATCCTTCTGCTGCCTAGTGGATTCAGTAAAGGGGAGCTATTGTTACTCCTTAAAGGCGATCCTTATAGTCGATTCAATAAAACCCTAGACGTCGTTTCTGCACTCCTAAACTATGAAATATAGTCGTCGTCGCTGGCGCCTAGACTGGAACCCTATTGAATCGACTATACTTCAAATGTCATAGGGTATAACGCCCTATGTTGCAAAAGCCCCGACACTATAAAAGTTCGGGGCTCTTTTTATCAAGGCAAAATTGGTTTTGCTATTTGCTTTGTGAAACCCACCTGATGGTTATACCTTTGTAACATTCTTCTTTAAGGTATCCACCTTCAAAAGAATTACGGAAGGCCAAAAGAATTCCTTTTTCTGAGTTTATAAAGAGAGTGTTGTGCCATGGTGTTACGGTGCTCCCAAAAATCATTTGAACAAAAAGCTTTTGTGAAATGTCTTCGTGGCGTTTATTAACGGATAGACGAATGTGGGTCTCGTAACCTTCAAACAATTCAGCCATATACTCTGAAAATTGTTTTGCTTCTTGGAGATTGATTAAAGTACATTTTTTAATGGTTGCGCGACTTTTAATTTTCCATGGGCAGGGTA
>DOCA01000100.1 GCA_003503995.1 Holosporales bacterium | reverse complement strand
TATCAACTTTAAAAATTGCCTTATTGTTGTTGGGCGTTATTTAGAAAATCTTTTTCTTGGTACATTTCACGAAGTAAAAAACTGGATACCTAAAATTATTCCGATGATTTTACGTGTGCGACAAAAAATTAGACCAGGACGATCTTTTCCAAGAATATCATTTGCAATACAGAGAAGATGGGTCAGAAAGCAATCGAAAACTTCAGGCTACTCTTAACCGAATGACATTGTTGTAGCAAAGGCGGCGAAAGCAGGTGGGTCAAAAATAACCAACGTCTTTCCAGAGCAGCTTAAAAGTTACAACATAGAATATAAAGAAGCTGATGTTTTTATTTATACAAAAACCATTGGTGAACGTAAGGAAAAAATGATGAAAGCTGACGCGTTTGTGGCGTTGCCTGGTGGGATTGGGACTTTGGATGAAGTCATGTCTGCTATCATTGCAAAGCAACTAGGTGTTCATAAAAAACCTATTATACTAGTGAACACCGATGGATTTTGGCAGCCGCTCTTAGAAACCTTCAAGTCCATGCTTAAAGAGAATACCTTGAAACCAGAGCATCTCAATCTTTTTACTCTTATTGATTCTCCAGAACAGTTGGCACAGGCGTTGAGTGCTGAGCAAGGAGGCTTTTTAGACGTTAACACTCGATGGTGGGAAAAGTGATCCTTTGTAGCTATATAGCAGTATTTTCTAAGTTTTAAGAAGACTCAAAAGATATTTTTCAGAATTTATCTGAATGATCTTTTAAGCCTTAAAACTATTCCTCAAAATCCCCAAGGGATTTTTTTTTGAGAGAGTATCAATTTCTATAAACCAATAACTTTTGCCGCATCCACAAATTCATACCCTAAGTCATTGGCCACAGCCTCGTAAGTAACTGTACCGCGATAAACATTAAGGCCTCTCATTAAGTTTGCGTCATCTCGTAAGGCTTGCTTGTGTTTTTGAGCCAATGCCATCACATAGGGAAGGGTTGCATTATTAAGGGCAACAGCAGCTGTTTTAGCAACGGCTCCTGGCATATTTGTTACACAGTAATGAACAATACCACCAACTTCATAGGTTGGATCAGCATGACTTGTGGGCTTTGATGTTTCAAAGCAACCGCCTTGATCAATGGCAACATCAACTAGAGCAGAACCGGGCCGCATATTTTGAATCATAGAACGGTTCACAAGTTTTGGCGCCGCAGCTCCAGGAACAAGAACAGCACCGATCACAAGATCAGCATCTGCAACATAGCGTTCAATATTATCATAGGTTGAATAAATTTTATTTAATCGTGAACCATACATGCAATCCAACTCGTGTAAACGTTGGTTAGATCTATCAATGACGGTTACCTGTGCTTCAAGGCCCATGGCCATACGAGCAGCTGCTGTTCCAACGATACCACCACCGATGATAACAACGTGACCGGGTTCGACTCCTGGCACACCACCAAGCAATACACCAGACCCTCCTGAATACTTTTGAAGGCACGTTGCACCTACTTGAACAGACATACGTCCTGCAACTTCACTCATGGGTGTTAAAAGAGGCAGTTGACCACGATTATCAGTGACAGTTTCATAGGCAATAGCAATGGATTTAGACTTGATAAGCGCTTCTGTTTGAGCCTTATCTGCTGCAAGATGCAAATAAGTAAATAAAATTTGTCCCTCGCGTAACATTTCACATTCACTAAGCTGAGGTTCTTTAACTTTCACAATCATATCAGCAGTATCAAAAATTTCTTTGGGTGTAGAAACAATTGTGGCACCAGCTTTCTCATAGATGTCATCGGTAAAAGCGATTTCAGTTCCTGCATTGGTTTCAACAAGTACGCTATGACCAGCCCGTACAAGCTCTTTAACGCTGCCAGGAACAAGACCTACGCGATATTCGTGCGTTTTAATTTCCTTTGGAACACCAATAATCATACGATTTTTCCTTACTTTACTAAACTTACTCAATGTTATTACGTTGCGAAGCAACCTGTTCCGAATATATACCTCATTGGGAATAATTTGTCATGGAAATTAAGCGTGAAGAGGTGCGTTCAAAAAGCTCGTTTTCTTTCTCGTCAGTATAAAGTTCTGTCAAGGGTTTTGCCCCTGAAGCAGCAAAATTTATCTCACGATCATAGAGTACATCAATAAGGGTAATAAGGCGTTTAACGCGATCAAGACTTTCATCTGCTAGCTCTGGGATACCAGACACCAAAACCGTATGAACATGGTGCGTTAACTCAAGATAATCGCTTGCCCCTAAAGCTTGCCCACAGATTTCGTCAAATTGAAACCACGCAACACCTCCAGCATACTTTGGAATAACCCAATGGCGTTTTTTAAGGGAGAGTTTTTTCGAGGTTATCGGAGAACCTTGTCGCAAATGATCGAATATAGTTTGAAGGTGTTGAGTGCTTTTAGAGTTAGATGTTAGAAAATAACGTTCTTTTTCAGCTTTAAAAAGCTGACGATAATCTTGTGTGCCATTTAAATTATAAGTTTCTAGTTTTTTTGAGATCTCTTTAAAAAAAGGGAGAATAAGATTGCGTTGATAACCATCTTTATAAAGCTCATCAGGGGGGAAGTTTGATGTCGCAACCAACACAATGCCTTGTTTCCATAAAAATCCCATAAGGCGGCTTAATAGCATAGCATCGGTTATGTCTTTAATATGGAACTCGTCAAAACAAATCACCAGAGCTTGTGAGGCGAGTTTTTCTGCAATTTTTTCAAGGGGATGATCTGTATTTCCGCCTTTAGTGTCCATGATGGTTTTGACTTCTGTATGAATCATCAACATAAATTCATGGAAATGATAGCGTTGTTTCGGAACATCTTTTAAATGATCAAAAAAGAGATCCATAAGCATGCTCTTGCCGCGTCCGACGCCTCCATAAATATAAAGACCCCGCAGAGGTTTTTTCTTTACCCATAACGAGAAAGGAAAAGAGGGAGTGGTAACATAATTAAGAAGGTTTTGTGATAGATTATCTAATTTTTTAAGGGCGCCTATCTGAGCCTCATCCTTTTGAATGTGCTGTTCTTTGCAGAGAGTCAGATAGTGCGTTAATAAGGCTGTCATGATGCTACTATATCACAGTTTTCCCCCCATAAAAAAACGCCGACTGATTGAGTCGACGTTTGTTGGAAAAACAAAATAGTGAATTACTTCGCAAGTTCTTCGCGACGTCCGACAAGGGCATTATAACGACGAGACAACGCAACCACACCAATAATCCAGAGCACAACAACAGCGCCAATAAAGAAGCCGAGGTAAGGAGCAACATCCATAGCATCTGTTGCTGAGAAAACAGTGAACAGTCCAAGAATTGTCCAGCCACCAGCAGCTTTACCAAGACGACCACCAATTACATCAACAACGGCTTTACCTTTCGTTTTCAATTCTTGATCAAGGGGAATGTAGGCCATTTCCTTTGTTGGGTCAAAAAGAGCGTACTTAGAACCCTTTGTGAAGATATTTTGGATCATGCCCACAATTACGGCCATATAAGTTGCAGAAACAGCAAGACCAAACATTTGAGGATTAAGAACATCTCCGTAAAGAATCAATGTAAAGAACAACGCGCCAGTTAGAGCCAAAACAAGGGGCGTTACAATGGCACCAGCAAACCAACCAAAGCGGCTCACAACACCTTTTGTCATAAAGATGATCGCAATGGTACCAATACCAGTCCATTTAGAGAAGCTTCCCATGAAAGCGTTGTAACCGTTAGCATCTCCAAAGAATTGGATTGCAATTTGTTTTTTCCAAATCAACTCAACAAGGTTAATAGACATACCATAGCTCAAAACAAGAAGGGCAATAAGGCCAATGTAAGGGTTTGAGAAGATATATTTAAAGCTGTCTACAACACCCATTTTTGGTTTTTTCTTCTTTTCTTTTTTGGGTTCGGCAGCATCGTAATACTTTGGATCCGTCAGAACATTTTTATTCAACCAACGGTAAACAAGCATGCACGCAATACCCATGATCACAATAAGAGTCATCAAGTAGTTTAAAGAAACCCCCCAAGCATCAATGCCTGCTGGTAGACTATCACGAATGGCAGAGAGGCGCTCAACGGCATAGCCAGAAAGAATCAAGGCAATATTACCAATCAACACAAAAATAGGGTAAAAACGTTTAGCTTCATTAGATCTCACCACTTCGTTGGCAAACTGCCAGAAAAGTAAGGAAATCATCACGCTTCCCCAAAGCTCTGACATTACGTAAAACAACGAGTAAGTCCAGACACCCCAGACAGAAAAAAGGAATTTAATGCGCGGAAATTCTGTTTGAAGGGCTTTAACAGCATCCAAATCAGGGTGGAGGGACGCAATATTGGGGTAAATAACAAGAGCAAAAGCTCCAAAGAAAATGAGAAAGGCTGAGGTTAGAATATAAAACAACTTTTCTGCTGAAAACATGTTGCTAAGCTTGGTGTAAAGTACCACAAACGCAATGGCAGAGCTCATAACAAAAATACTTTTAAGGTATGGAATGGCTTCAATTCCAGCTCCTGCAGCTGTACCAATTAAAGCATCTTTAGTGTTTCTTAAAACTGTGTAATTGAACAAAATACATAACATAATAAAAGCAATAGGAAGAAACTTTTTTAATTCATCTGTATAAATGGGAAAGAGTGCTTGGCGAATTTTGGAAAATGCGGGCTGAGTTGTTGTTGTTGTGTCGGAAGACATTCTTTTTTCCTTTTAGTATTTTTAATAAGTTGCAGGACTATGTGAATAAGTGTAGCAAAATATTGCCTGAAAGTCAATGTATTTTTAAGGGTCATGAGCATCACAAGTAGAAATGACGATAGATGTTGTGCAAAGGGTTATTTTACTTCTTTTTCGGGAAAAATAGGCTTTTATCCACTCAAGAAAGCTTTGAAAAATTTCTTTTTAAAAAATGAAAAAAGAGCTGATTACACAACAAGAGCTTTTTCAATTTCTCCATAGGCACTTAATAAGGCATCAACATTAGGTCCCCCAGCTTGGGCCATGTCAGGGCGACCACCACCACCTTTTCCACCAAGAGTTTTAGAGCCAATGCGTACTAAGTCGACGGCACTAATCTTGTCAGTTAAATCCGCTGTTACCGCAACAACTAAGGATGCTTTTCCTTGGGCACTACTCCCCAAAACAACGACTCCAGATTTGATTTGCTTTTTAAAGGCATCTGCTGCGGGTTTTAGGTCTTGAGGATTTGAGTCTTCTAAGGTTTTTGCAAGATAGGAAAAGGAGCCAATTTGTTTGATATCCTTTGTCGATCCTTCACTTGCGCCCTCAGAGCCTCCAAAAGCTAGCTTTTCTTTTAGTTTTTTCACATCGCGTTCGAGATTTTTTTTCTCTTCGATGAGAGTGGCAACGCGCTCTGTTAATAAAGAAGGTTTCGTTTTTAAACGAGTTGAGAGAACGTTTGAAATATCTTCGATGCCTCTTGCATAAGCTTCAGCCCCTGGGCCTGTTTGAGCTTCAATGCGGCGCACACCAGCTGCAACACCAGATTCAGCTGTAATTTTGAAGTAGCCAATATCTCCCGTACGCTTTACATGGGTTCCCCCACAAAATTCGACGGAGTAAGAAGTGTGATCCATATCATTGCTTTCTCCCATGGAAAGCACGCGAACTTCATCTCCGTATTTCTCACCAAATAAGGCCATAGCTCCTATTTTAAGAGCCTCATCGGGAATCATAATTTTTGTTTGGACAGAGGTGTTTGCTCTGATAAGGTCATTAACTTGATCCTCAACGGCTTGAAGCTGCAAAGAACTGAGGGGTTGATTAAAACTAAAATCAAATCGCAAACGATTTGGCCCCACAAGAGAACCCTTTTGCACCACCTGTTCCCCTAAATAGTGTCGCAAGGTTGCGTGGAGAAGGTGCGTTGCTGAGTGATTGGCTTTTGTTAGGTCGCGTTTTTTATTATCAACTAATAATTCGAGCACGTCCCCAGCAGAAAGACAGCCATCCTCAAGGGTAACGTGGTGAACAAAGAGCTTGCCAGCCTTTTTAGTACAGTTCGTTACAACTCCCATAAAACCAGCTGCTGTAAGGCGACCTTGATCCCCCACTTGCCCACCTGATTCTGCATAAAAGGGTGTTTGATTAGTAACCACAAAAACATCACCTTGAGCCACTTTTTCAACACTTTTTCCCTGTTGCACAAGAGCCAGCACTTGCCCTTGTGCTGTTGTGTGGGAATATCCCAAAAACTCCGTGGGGGATAAATTTTGGGCAAGTTTAAACCAGATAGCTTCATCTTTTTCTTCGCCAGATCCACTCCAAGACTGGCGAGCTTCAGCCTTTTGAGCCTCCATGGCTGCGTTGAAACCGTCTATATCTACCGATTGATTGTGAGAACGTAGAATATCTTGGGTTAAATCTAAAGGAAAACCATAAGTATCATAGAGCTTAAAGGCAACATCACCTGATAAGATCTTTGAGCTCAAAAGATTTTTCTGCTCTTCCTCCAAAAGTTTCAAACCACGTCCGAGCGTCTTACGAAAGCGCTCTTCCTCTAGCTTTAGAGTTTCCACAATAAGTGCTTGGGCCCGCCCCAATTCAGGATAAGCCTCTCCCATTTCAGTAACAAGAGTTGGTGCTAAACGATGCATTAAAGGCTCTTTTGTTCCCAACAAATAAACATGGCGCATAGCACGGCGCATAATACGGCGCAACACATAGCCTCGGCCTTCATTGGATGGTAAAATCCCATCGGCAATAAGAAAGCTACTAGAACGCAAGTGATCAGCAATGATACGGTGGGATGTTAAATATTTTGCTTCAAAAGCTCCTGTAAGTTCAATGGAAGTTTGGATAAGGTGTTTAAAAAGATCAATTTCATAGTTGTCATGGGTGTTTTGCAAAACCGCTGCAAGACGCTCAAGACCAGCTCCCGTATCAATGGATGGGTTAGGTAAATCGACTTTTGTTCCATCATCCAATTGGTTGTACTGCATGAAGACGAGGTTCCAGAT
>DOCA01000143.1 GCA_003503995.1 Holosporales bacterium | reverse complement strand
CGAGAAACAACAACTCCCCCAACGGTCAAGGGCTCGAGAATAGCAACAGGGGTGAGAACACCCGTGCGACCTACTTGAATGTGGATATCCAGCACTCTTGTTGAGCCTTGCTCTGGAGGAAATTTTGCGGCAATGGCATAGCGAGGAGACCTTGCAACAGTGCCAAGGCGCTTTTCCCATGCCAAACTATCCACCTTAAAAACAGACCCATCAATGTCATAATCGAGGACAGCACGTTTTGCTTCTAAGCCCTCATGAAACGCGACCAACTGTACAGTTGTTGCACACTCTTGAATCAAAGGATTAACACTAAACCCCCAAGTCTTTAAAAGAGCTAAACGCTGATGATGGGATGTCAGATCCCGATCCTCAAAGCGCCCAAATCCATACGCAAAAAAACCAAGGGGACGAGACGCCGTGACCTTAGGATCTAATTGTCGAACAGAACCCGCAGCCGCATTTCGAGGGTTCGCAAAAGGTTGCTCTCCTTTTTCAAATCGCCTTTCATTAAGACTCTCAAAATCTTTCTTAGGCATATAGATTTCACCGCGCACTTCTAAGATTTGTCCCTGAGCGTGCTTTCCTTCATCACCTGAAAGAATGGCCGGAACAGACGAGATCGTCTTAATGTTTTCTGTGATTTCTTCTCCCACATGGCCATCTCCACGGGTAGAAGCACTCACGAGCTCTCCATTTTCATAAATCAAAGAACATGACAAACCATCAATTTTGGGCTCTGCCACCATGGGAACTTGCTGAGTCAAGGGCAGATTCAAAAAGCGACAAACGCGTTCAATAAATTTTTGGATATCGTCGCCATTAAAGGCATTATCCAAAGACAACATCGGATTTAAATGGGTGATCTTCGCAAAGCCATCAGCAGCCTTTGCCCCTACTTTTAAACTGGGAGATTCCTCTAAAACAAGATGAGGAAAGAGTTTCTCAAGTGCTTCGTTACGCTGACGCAAAGCATCATAGTCAGCATCAGTCAACGTTGGTGCATCTTGTTGATAGTATAACGCGTCGTGGTGAGCCAGCTCCTGAACCAAAGCCTTAAGCTCTTTTCGAGCTTGCGCTTCCGTCAACATTTCAGGGGGGAAAATACGATAGGAGGACATGCTTTTTATACTATTTCCGTTTCTTTTTCCCTTTATAGCATTTATAGAAACCTCTGCAAAAGAGTCTTTTATAGGAACCTCTGCAAAAGGGCTAAACGAAGTGGTTTTGGATGAGAAAGAAGTGAAGCGAGATCGTGGAAACGTAAGCATACCTTTAGTATGTGCGTCCCGCGAAAGTCGAGTCTTTGCTTTTTTATCGCCAAAAGAGTCTTTTGCAGAGGTTCCTATAGAGGCTCCAGTGATTTACATATGGATGGCTTGATCGTAGGCATCTAAAGTCGATTCATGCATCATTTCCGACAACGTCGGGTGAGGAAAAATGGTTTGCATCAGTTCAGCTTCCGTTGCCTCAAGAGTCAGAGCAATCACAAAACCTTGAATCATTTCAGTGACTTCAGTTCCAATAAGATGCGCTCCAAGAAACGCGCCTGTTTTAGCATCAAAAATTGTTTTCATCATACCGTCGGTCTCGCCAAGGGCAATAGCCTTTCCATTCCCAATAAAAGGAAAACGCCCCACTTTGATTTCATGACCTTCTTCAATGGCTTTGGCTTCCGTTAGACCAATGCTCGCAATTTGAGGGTGAGAATATGTACAACTCGGCACAGCTTTTTTATTCACAGGATGAGCCGTTGCAAGGCCTGCCATTTTCTCGGCAACCATCACGCCTTCGTGGCTTGCTTTATGGGCTAACCAAGGAGCTCCAGCCACATCACCGATGGCATAAACGCCTTGCTCATGGGTTTGGCACCACTCATTAACGTGGATTTGATTACGCTCAACCACGACCTTTGTTGAATCTAACCCAAGACTCTCTGTATTACCGATAATACCAACAGCAACAATCGCATTATCAAAGGTTTGCTCGGAAGCTCCCTTAGCAGTCTTGATGGTTGCATTTACCTTATTTTTCACAACCTTAAGCTTTTCAACGGTGGTTGATGTTAAAAAGGTCATCCCTTGTTTCTCAAAAGCCTTGTGGGCGAATTTAGAGATTTCCGCATCTTCAACAGGAAGGATGCGGTCTTGAACTTCAACAATGGTAACCTTGCATCCAAGCGCATTATAGAAACTAGCAAACTCAATACCAATGGCACCCGATCCAATCACAAGCAAGGACTTTGGCATTTTCTTTGGAACCATAGCTTCTTTTGCCGTCCAAATAACCTCGCCATCGGCTTCAAGGCCTGGTAAGATCCGCGCCCGCGCGCCCGTTGCAATCACAATGTTTTTAGATGCAATGGTAGAGTCGACTTTCCCGTCAACAGAGATCTCAACACTATGCAATCCGTCAGCTGTTTTACCAGCCAGCTGACCACGGCCATTAAGGACCGTCACCTTATTTTTTTTAAGAAGGTGCTGAACCCCTTGTGCCAATTGCTTTGAAACCGCCCGTGAGCGTGCAATCACCTTCTCAAAATCAAAAGAGGTTTTACCAACATTAATACCGAATTCGTCGGCGTGAGAAATCGTATGATATAGCTCGGAAGTGCGCAACAAAGCCTTCGTTGGGATGCAGCCCCAGTTCAAACACACACCACCGAGGTGCTTTTCCTCAACAAGAGCCACCTCAAGACCCAATTGAGCCGCTCTAATGGCAGCAACGTACCCTCCAGGTCCAGCACCAATAATCACAGCATCAAAGGTTTTTGTTGTCTCGGTCATGTTTACTTTCTCCGCAAATAATATCTATAGTCCTTTTCAAACATCAAAGGAGTCTGATTGCAAGGCTTTTGTGCCATATTGCGGAAAATTCCTTAAGAAATGATGAAGGGTGGCAGAGGTCACAAGGCATAAAAATACCCTCTAATTGATCTTAGAGTGTTCATTGATTAATAAAAATGAAAAGAGTTGAGATCTAAAGACCAGCTCTCATGAAGGCGGGTTCTGCTTGTCCAAAACCTTTGACAGCTTTCGCCTCAAACTTAAAGCCTTTGACATCCGTTGGCTTCAAAAAACCAATTTCTTTGAAAGGATTGTTTTCTAGATCTGTTGGGGCATCAATGGTACGAGCCCCTTCAGGCATATAAGGCTTCAGGCGCTTATAGAGCATAGATTTTACATCGTCTACAAATGTAAAGGCCTTACCCTTATTTCCAGCGCGCCCCGTACGTCCGACGCGGTGCACATATTCGTCAGCATTGACTGGCACATCATAATTAATAACAAAAGGAAGCATCGCAATATCGATACCACGAGCTGCCACATCACTAGCAATCAGATAATCGACCTTCTTATCCTTAAAAGCATCAAGCATATCAACACGCGCCCCTTGGGTCATATCCCCATGGAGGGCACCCGCATTGATTTTATAACGCTTTAAGGAATTGGCTAGAATATCAACATCAACTTTGCGGTTGCAAAAAATAATAGCTTGTTGAATTTTTTCAACTTTAAGAAGCTCTCGTAAGGCTTGGCGTTTTTCACGCTCTTTCCCAGCTTTATAAATAAAGGCTTGCTCAACACTATCTGCTGGCCTGATTTCTCCTTCAATCTCAATTTGCTTGGGCTTGACAAGGAAGTTATCAACTAAGACCTGGATGGGCTTTGGCATAGTGGCGGATAAACAGAGCTTTTGGCAATTAGGCTTTGTAATAAAGGACATCAGTTTCTCAATATCAGGCACAAATCCCATATCAAGCATACGGTCTGCTTCATCAATGACCACAAGAGAGATGTCCAAGAAACTTACATTGCCCCGCTCATATTGATCTAATAAACGTCCTGGCGTTGCAATCACAACATCCACGCCTTTACGCAAACTTTTTTCCTGCAAATAGGGCGATTCGCCGCCAATAATCACGGCATAGCCAAAATCTTTAAAATGCTTTCCAAGAGCATCAAAACTTTCAGAAACCTGTTGAGCTAATTCACGGGTAGGAACAAGAATTAAACAACGAGGAAGCTTTGCACGCTTGCGTTGCGCCGCCAGGATATCAAGGATCGGAACTGTATAGGCCGCCGTTTTACCAGAACCAGTTTGCGCCAAAGCACAAACATCGCGCCCCATAAGCGCATGGGGGATTACTTGTTCTTGAATGGGGGTTGCGGTAGTGAACCCTAGGTCTTCTATCCCCTTAAGAACTGTTTCCGAGAGAGGAAGGTCTTTAAATGCTATGGACAAATGATAATCTTTTATTTTATTTGACTTAACGTCTTTTCATAAATTATATTTGAGGGCATTAAGGCCCATTGTCAAGCCTTTTCCAATGTTTACCCCCTGTTTTACTAAGTTTTTATTATATCTGTCACATTTCGACCACAAAAAGATGAGGACGTAAACCAAGGCCCCATTAGGGTTTCGAAGAGATCATAATCAGATGCCTGTGCAGTAGTAATGTAATTCTCTATTTAGCCTCATATATATAACCAATGCTAACTGTCGGAGAGAGCGCCACTCCACTTTGGCTTACACGATAATAATCGCAACTTATTCTAACGTTACCGTCTATCCGCCCAATACCATGCCCACCAAGAATAAGTTGAGGCACTTTTTTTGAATTCTATAGTTGATTAGTTTTGTGTGTACACGAGGCGCCAGCGACAACGCCTATTCTTATAGGCACGAAGCGCAGTAACAAAGTGTAAGCGCAAAAAGGGTTAGCTATAGTGGCTCTATTCAAACACCTCTTTAACATCACAAAAAAAATAAAGATATCGTTTACAATTTTAGCAATTCTTCATACTGATTTAACCCTTTCACGTCATCATATAATAAGAAAAGAAGATAAAAGGAGATATTGTCATGAAAAATCAGTCAAAGATAAGCGTTGCCGCTTTAAATCAAAAGCACGACATAGAATTTTATCTTTTGATTAACTTTGCCATGGGGCTCTCTGCAACTCTCATGATGATTCTTTAGAAGAATAAGTCGGGTCCCTCCTTGCATTCCCCTCTCTCGCCGCATTTAGTCATACCAAAAGATTGCTTGTTCTGAGTGGAAAATAGTAGTTTTCCGTCTCTTGCAAAAGTTCATATTTCAATCCACTTTATAAAAACCACCATCGACAAATATTGCCCAAGCCTGCTATCTCGATGAAGGAAAAATAAAACAGTAAGGATCATGCTGTGAATACAAAATCATTATTAACTTTCATTGGTTTTCTCACCATATTATAGCCCCTTCAAGCCTCTCTCCTAGTGCCCGATCTCAGCGAAAAAACAGACGAAGAACTGAAAAGAGGCCTTCAGGGTGGTATAACGGAATTCACCCTAGGATGCGCCTTACAAGCTCTATCCGATTATACGCCACGAATTTCAACATCCAAAAG
Source organism: Holosporales bacterium (assembly GCA_003503995.1). GTDB lineage: Bacteria > Pseudomonadota > Alphaproteobacteria > Caedimonadales > UBA9215 > UBA9215. The sequence goes on along the minus strand of DOCA01000143.1, from coordinate 4,597 downwards.
CCACAGATATGACTCTGATTTTCTTTCTCCTAAAACCATTAACGGCATCGGAACCGTTATTATTATTGACGGTGCCAAAGAAGTCTTTTGGGACATAAAAGAACTCTATAAAAGAATAAGAGAACACTCCACCGTTTTAAATAAAGGCCTAATGGATCTCAGTTTTGCGACCTGTATTTATTTAACAAGTAGCTATGCACATATTATATTAGGGTCTTCTTTTTCAGAATTTGGGGGAGAAGTTGCTCTTTTTGCAACTTATTCCCTTCTTGCAACCCGAGGGATTTATGATACATGTACCGGCTTGAAAGAGATGGCTCAACAAGCGGATACTTCTGTTTTGAGTAGATACCTTTGGGGATGGGGGAGACTATCTATAGCAAGTTTAAGCGCGACTAAATCGAAAAAAACAAAACTATTAAATAGATAGCCCTTACAACTTGATGGGTGAGTAAACAGAGCTAGCAGAAAGACGACACTTATAGAAAGCAACTTCACTCTGGTTTTTGAGCGAGAATATAATACAGCATCCCAGAAATGCTATAAAAACTCTCATCTTCTAGTGGGATTTCTTTATGCATTACCTTCCAGTGATCAACTTGCTCTTGCGTTGCCAATCCTGCTTTGAGGATCTTTTGAGCTGTCTCTCCAATACGCAATCTCCATAATTCAGATGTTTCTTGCGCGGATAGTTTAGATTCTTTTGACATTGCTTGCACATTGATAAAACCAGACTCACCACATATAGTCTCCATCTTTTCACCAATATTATAATCTTGCTGACGCAAACGACCTAACTTAATCATAGAATCTCTATAATCGCTAATACCTTGAATGGGCTGTGAGGTAGAAATTGCTCCAAACACTGACTCCTCGCATGTCAGTCTCCCACCAGGTTTTAAGATCTTTAAAATAGCCTTAAGAGCTTTTTTAGGATCACTTAGGTGCATAAAAAGAAGGCGCGTATAAACAATGTCTGCAGATGAATCCGCAGGCAAATCTCCCATTTCCATCACACTACGTTGCAAAAAAGTAACATTAGATAAACCTGCAGAAGCAGCACGTGCTTTCGCTAATTGCAATTGCTCAGCACTGGCATCAACAGCATAGACATGACCTGTCGGCCCTACTTTTTTAGCTAAATATGGTATCATCGTGCCATTACCACAACCGATATCCCAAACAACTTGGCCGTCTTTTAAACCAGCTCTTTCAAGCAAAGTACAAGATTCTTGAGACATCATAGATTGCTGTAATTCAAGGGCTTTAGCCCCTTTTTCCCCTTTCCCTAAAAGATAGGAAGACTTTTCTCTTTTAGGGACATTTTTTTCCATTGAATTCGCTTCGACATTATGTGTCAGTAGGGCACTCATAAGGAATACTCCGATGACATAAAAAATTTTAATACCACGCCAGAAAAGCAAGCACCGCAGCAAGGGGGATTAGAATCTTAAGAATATTCTTTGTTTTTAAAGATAGGGAAGAAAGACTGCCACCGTTGTCATTGGCAGGGGCTTTCAACCCATGCTCAACCACCTCGTAATAGTCCGCGCTAGGGCGGCCATAACGACGGCGAGACGATGTTTTATCAGAGTCTTTACGGGACATATCCGTCTCCTCTTGATCCCCTATCATAATTTGTACGCTATTATTTTCGATCATTGACTTCCACAAACTTTCTAGGTTTTTCACCTGTATATAATTGACGCGGGCGCCCAATTTTATTAGCAGGGTCGCTACTCATTTCTTTCCATTGTGCCACCCAACCAGCGGTACGCGCAACAGCAAAAAGAACTGTGAACATAGAAACAGGTATCTCCATGGCTTGCAAGATAATTCCTGAATAAAAATCAACATTAGGAAAGAGTTTTCTCTCGCGGAAATAAGGATCTTCCAACGCAATACGCTCGAGCTCTTTGGCCAATTCAAGAAGCGGCGTTGTCTTACCAAGAGCACCCAAAACCTCGTGGGCGCTTTCTTTCAGAACGCTCGCACGGGGGTCAAAGTTCTTATAAACACGGTGACCAAAACCCATAAGGCGGAAAGGATCGCTTTTATCACGCGCTTTTGCAAGGTATTCAGGAATGCGTTCTTTTGTACCAATTTCCTTGAGCATGCTTAACACAGCCTCATTGGCACCGCCATGGGCTGGTCCCCACAAAGACGCAATACCAGCCGCAATACAAGCAAAGGGATTAGCTTGGCTTGAGCTTGCTAAACGCACCGTAGATGTTGAAGCATTTTGCTCATGGTCTGCATGAAGAATAAAGATGCGTTCTAAAGCCCGCGACATAATAGGGTTTGCCACATAGTCCTCAGAAGGGACCGAGAACATCATATGAAGGAAATTCTCTGCAAAACCAAGCTCGTTTTTTGGATAAACAAAGGGCTGGCCAATAGAATACTTATAAGCCATCGCGGCAATGGTTGGCATTTTTGCAATTAAGCGATAAGACGCCAGTTGGCGTTGATTTGGATCATTAATGTCCAAGCTATCATGGTAAAAAGCAGAAAGTGCACCAACCACAGCAACCATAATAGCCATAGGGTGAGCATCCCGCCTAAACCCACGATAGAAATGAGACATTTGTTCATGGAGCATCGTGTGATGAACAATTTCATCACAAAATTCTGCCTGTTGCTCGAGGTTTGGTAACTCTCCTTCCATTAGCAAATAACAGACATCAAGAAAGCTACTTTTTGTGGCGAGCTCACCAATATCATAACCCCGATGTAGCAGAATACCTTGTTCACCATCAATATAAGTAATCTTTGACTCACAACTGGCCGTAGACGTAAATCCAGGATCATAAGTAAAAATGCCATGGTCTGCATAAAGACGCCTTACATCAACAACAGAAGGCCCCATAGAGGCTTCCATTACATCAAGTTCAATTGTTTTTTTTCCTGTCTTCGGATCACTCATTGTAATGTCAACCCTTTGCTCTGCGGCATTTCCCATTTTATTTCCCTGTTTTTTATAAATAATAATAAAGTACTCTATTATCAAGTATATCTCATATATAGATTCTAAAAAAGAGCTTCTATAAATTTATTACAAAATTTAACCGGTCCACCGTTTCTTTCTGACCCAAGGTTGACATAATTTCAAAAATACCTGGAGAAACTGTACGGCCCGTCAAAGACGCGCGCAGAGGTTGCGCGATTTTTCCAAATTTTAGCTCTAGGGAATCAGCTAGTTTTCTAAGCTCTCCTTCAACGAGATCATCTTCCCAAGACGTCAGATCACTTAAAGCTTTATGCATAGCTTTTAAAATATCTTTTGCTTCCTCTCCGACAAAGTTCTTTGCCTTTTCATCAAACTTGTAAGGAATAATGTCCGCATAAATCAATGCACTCTGAGCCAAATCATTCAGATCCTTAGAACGCTCTTTTAAGCCATTCATTCCTTTCACAAGGCGCTCTTTCTCAAAATCTTGCAGATCACGGCCTAGCAATTTCTCAACAGAGGGTTGTATCAAGGCAAGCAACCCTTGACTATCATGATTCCGTATATAATGGCCATTAAGATTGAGGAGCTTATCCATATCAAAACGTGCAGGAGATTTTCCAATGTTTTTTGTGGTAAACCAGTCTGTTGCCTGTTGACGTGAAATAATCTCATCGTCTCCATGGCTCCAGCCTAAGCGTAACAAGTAATTACACAAAGCTTCTGGCAAAATTCCCATCTCTTGATAAGCCTCAACCCCAAGAGCGCCATGACGCTTTGACAGTTTAGATCCATCAGCACCATGAATAAGAGGAACATGGCAGAGCTCTGGCATTGTCCACCCAAAAGCTTCGTAGATTTGTTTTTGGCGAAAGCTGTTTGTGAGGTGGTCATCGCCTCTCATGATATGCGTTACGCCCATATCGTGATCATCCACAACAACAGAGAGCATGTAGGTTGGTGTCCCATCGGCACGGAGCAGGATTAAATCATCAAGCTGATCATTTTGCACCGTCACTTCTCCCTGCACATCATCTGAAATTGTTGTGCCCCCCTCAAGAGATGTTTTAAGGCGTACAACAGGTTTTACCCTTTCAGGAGCTTCACTTGGATCACGGTCACGCCAGCGACCATCATATCCAGGTGCTCGTTTTTCTGCCCGCGCTTTTTCTCGCATTTCGTCTAGCTCTTCAGGAGAGCAGTAACAATGATAAGCTTTTCCTTCGGCTAAGAGTTTTTCTGCCATCTTTTTATGATGGGCCGCCCCCGCAAATTGATAAACAACATCACCGTCCCAGTTGAGACCCAACCATTTCATACTATCCAAAATGGCATCAACAGCCTCTTGGGTAAAACGTTTGCGGTCCGTATCCTCAATGCGTAATAGAAATTTGCCACCCTGATGACGGGCAAGCAGCCAGTTAAAGAGAGCAGTCCGAGCGCCGCCGATATGAAGAAAACCTGTAGGAGATGGTGCAAAACGAGTGACAATGGTCATGATATAAGCCAATATGTTAAAATGTTGCAGGGTAAATCATTATATATGTATCATAAATTCACCACCCTTTTGAGACCTTTTGGCAGAAAAGTTCGGGAAAAGCTTGAACAGGAAGAAAAGAGCCTTTTCTACTGGATACCTGTTTGTTA
>DOCA01000142.1 GCA_003503995.1 Holosporales bacterium | reverse complement strand
TGATGGCCTTATTAAAGGCGCAGGCCTCAAAATTATTGTGCGAGATCCCAAAGCAAAAATGCCGTCTCTCCCCAAGGGAAACTCATGGATGAAAGCACCTCCTAACTTTGAGGACGGCTTCATTGATTTACTGGGAGGTATTCAAGAAAGGCACTCAACAATTGCAGAACGCTTTCCAGCCCTTGAGCACGACTCCTCTTTAAATGCCTCCATTGAAGCCAAGAAGCTAACCAAACAATTTGGGGACTTTACTGCTGCAAAAAATATTAATTTTGAGGTCAAACAAGGAGAAGTTTTTGGTATTTTAGGTCCCAATGGGGCTGGTAAATCAACGACTTTTAAAATGTTGTGTGGACTCTTGAAACCCACCAACGGCTCTTCCTCTATTTTGGGCAAAGACCTTAGAACAGCCAAAGCACTTGCCCGCCAAAAAATTGGTTATATGGCTCAAAAATTCTCTCTTTATGGTAATTTAACATCTCAACAAAACCTCTCATTCTTTTCAGGAATCTATGGCTTGAATGCCAAAGAAAGTAAAGCAGCCATTGCCGAGATGATCGATACCTTTGATCTTGCTCCCTACCTTAATACTCCAACGGAAGAACTTCCCCTTGGTTTCAAACAACGCCTCGCCCTTGCGTGTGCGGTGATGCACCATCCAAAAATTCTTTTCCTTGATGAGCCAACTTCTGGTGTTGACCCCCTAACACGTCGAGAATTCTGGCTCCATATTAATGGCATGATCCAAAAGGGTGTAACTGTTTTGGTCACCACTCACTTTATGGATGAAGCCGAATATTGTGATCGCATGTGTCTTGTTTATAAGGGCAACATCATTGCCCTTGGAACCCCCGATCACTTGAAAGAAACCGTTCAAGGTAAAGGAGAGAAAATTCCGACTCTTGAGGATACTTTTATAAAAATGATCGAACGGTATGATGCAAAACAGCAGGCGCTTTATGGCCACCAAAAGGTTTCCTATGATACCTAAATTTCACAAAAACCACCCCAACCTCGAGCCTGCTATTCGCTCTCTTTATCGTTTAAGGGGGCTGGTTCGAAAAGAACTTTTTCAAATCGTCCGAGACCCCAGCAGCATTTTGATTGCTTTTGTCTTACCCCTTATTCTTATCTTTCTTTTTGGCTACGCCTTAAACCTGGATGCCAATAACCTGAAAGTTGGTCTCGTGGTCGAACGTAGTTCCCCCACGGCTAACCAGCTATCTTATTCCTTCATTCATTCACAGAATTTTAATGTGACCTATGGAAGGTCTTTAGCAGAGGTACGAGACCAAGTAAGAGCCAGCGATCTTCGAGGTGTGATTCTTATCCCAGAAAACTTTGCCCGAGATTTTAAGACACATGGTACTTTTGCCCACCTGCAAGTAATCGCCGATGGCAGTGAACCCAATACGGCAAGCCTGCTCCAAAATTATGCAAAGGCAACCTATCAAGGATGGTTCCGACAACATACTCTCCAAGAAGGGCGGACTCTCAAGCTCCCTATTCAATTGGAACCACGAACCTGGTATAATCCTGCAAACATTAGTCGTTTTTTCCTTCTACCAGGCTCCATTGCCGTCATTATGACCATCATTGGCACTCTACTCACCGCTCTTGTTATTGCCCGCGAATGGGAAAGAGGCACCATGGAAGCCATGCTTGTCACCCCTTTACGCGTCAATGAGATTCTTCTAGGTAAATTAATTCCTTACTTTATTCTTGGTATTGGCTCTCTTTTGGTCTGTTTACTCCTCTCGATCTTTGTTTTTGGTGTCCCCTTTCGAGGATCCATTTGGCTTCTCTTGCTGGTTTCTTCTTTGTTCTTAATCTCTGCCTTAGGTCTCGGGCTTCTCATTTCAACCCTTGCGAAAAATCAATTCATCGCCTCTCAAGCAGCCCTCTACTCAGCCTTTTTGCCTGCCTTTCTTCTCTCAGGCTTTATCTTTGAAATTGAAAGCATGCCCGACGCCTTACAAAAAGTCACTTTCCTTTTGCCGGCCCGTTATTTTGTCCAATCTCTTAAAACTCTTTTTCTTGCAGGAAATGTTTACACACTCATCATCTTTAATGCTTTAGGTATGATTATGATGGGCAGTATTTTTCTTTTCATTGCAAAAACAAAAATTCGCAAAAGGCTTGATTAAATGAAACGGCAATTGATTTCCCTTGTAATCAAAGAGTTCCTAGCGGTTTGGCGAGATAAACAAACTCGAAGCGTACTCATTCTCCCTCCTCTCTTGCAGCTCTTTTTGTTTTCCTTTGCGGCCACTCTAGAAGTAAAAAATATTGATGTTGTGTTTTATAATCAAGATACAGGCAAACATAGTATCGAGCTCATTCAACGCATTGTCGCCTCTCCCAAAATATCCCAAGCCCACTATGTTTATAATGAAAAGGATCTAGCAGACATGATCCATCAGCAAAAGGGGCTTCTTGGAGTGCGTTTCCTTCCCAATTTTTCAAAAAATATTCAACGGAAGGAAACTGGAAAAGTACAGATTCTCCTCGACGGAAGACGCTCAAATGCGGCAACAATCACATCAGGTTATATTAATGAAATTAGTGATAGTTATAGTCAAGAAATTGCGATTGATCTCAAAATTCCCCTTTTAAATGTCGATATAGTTCAGCGGAATTGGTTTAACCCAAACTTGGAATATTCGTGGTTTACAATCGCGTCCCTTGTTGCCATTCTCGCTATGATGATTTCCCTTGTCCTCACCTCCCTCTCCGTTGCACGAGAAAGAGAAATGGGAACCTTCGAGCAACTTCTTGTGTCTCCCGTGACCCCCAATGAAATATTACTTGGCAAAACCATACCAGCTTTCTTGATTGCAACCATGGAAGCTTCTGTTATTCTCGCCCTTTCCATGTACCTGTTTGATATTGAGTTCCAAGGAAATTTGTTATTGCTCTATGGCAGTATGATCATTTTTTTGCTGTCTATTATTGGAGTTGGTCTCTTTATTTCCGCCCTTTGCATGACGCAACAACAGGCCGTTCTTGGAACCTTTCTATTTATGACACCGGCTGTTCTTATTTCAGGATTTGCAACACCAACGGAAAACATGCCCCTATGGCTCCAATACATTGCCGAGCTTATTCCCTTAAAACATTTTCTCATCGTAACAAAGGGTGTTTTCTTAAAAGATATGGGACCTTTAACCGTGTTTCAAAATACATGGCCCAATGCTGTGATTGCAGCAGTCACTCTTCCTCTTGCGGGATGGTTCTTTAAACACCGTATGGCATAATCATATAGGTGTAAGCGCAAAAATGATTAACTAGAACCCTCTGCATAATAGCTAAGCGTAGCGGTTTTGGATGAGAAAACGGTGAAGTGAGATCGTGGAAACGTAAGCATACCTTTAGTATGTGCGTCCCTTGATAAGTCGAATCTTTGCCTTTTTATCGCCAAAAGAGCATTATGCAGAGGGTTCTAACTATACAACTGAGACGCTGTCTGTTGAATCTGTAACAATCACATTATTAGCCAACAGAGCATTAATAATATCAGCTTGTACAGCAGATCCACCAGTAAGATCAATACTTTCCACAGTAATCACTTGATCAGCATTGTGGGTAGGGGTTCCATCAATGGCACCTGTTGTATTAATATAAAGTTTGGAATCTCCCCCACTAAACTCAACAAATAAATAATCTGTCAAAGTTTCATGGGACTCGGCACTCAGAAAGTCACTCAAATCGATGTGATCATCTTCCGTACCACTAAAAAATGAGTTTTTAAAGTCTGTTATTGTATCCTCTGCTGGTGTAGCAACGCTACCTTCATCACCATCAAGCCATAAATAAACGTCATCGTTATTACCACCTGTTAGAATATCGTCTCCCTTTCCACCAAGAAGAACATCACGACCATTTTGGCCTAAAAGAGTATCGTTACCCAAGCCACCGTCAAGGAAATCATCTCCGCTTCTGCCTCTTAGGGTATCATCTCCAGAGCGCCCTGAGATATAATCATTGACATTATTGGACCCATTAATCGTCTCACCAGCAGATGTTCCCATAATAGTATTCTCAAGGATTTCAAATCTAATATCT
>DOCA01000140.1 GCA_003503995.1 Holosporales bacterium | reverse complement strand
ATAAGAATAAAAGATTTCGTGACCCATTTTTGCCCTTTATTCATGGCAATCTTGAAATGAGAATTCTTTTTTAAACCAAAAAGCTGAATCACGGGAGCACCTAAAGCTAAGAGCCTTAGGCTGATAGACGTGAGCGGCCTTTTGCACGGCGACGATTGATCACATTGCGACCAGAAGGTGTTTCCATACGTGAGCGAAAACCGTGACGGCGTTTGCGAACAAGAACACTAGGTTGAAAAGTTCTTTTCATAACAGAACGACTCCAATAATATTAAACAATATACCTCTTATAAGAGGGATTCCGCCCTATGTCAACAAAATGTTCACTTAAAAGCATTAACTCTGTTGCGATATCCTAAAGATATCTCCCATTACCTATAGTCTAATAAAAAAATAATTATTAACCTACTTAGCTTTCCTCAATCTCAACAGAGTCTTCACTGTCAGACTCAGTATCAACTGCGAGACTGGGCACCAAAGAAGAATCAATGATATTCACACGAGACACACCCTCTAAGCCAGAAGCTTCCCCTCTTAACCTTGCATCTAGTTTTTCTTGGCAGGGCTTGTGACCACAAAGTACCTTAGGCCCAGAAGGAGTTGAAGCACTTTCCTCTTTTCCCTCAGAACCTCCCATAGGGTCTTTCTCTGCCTGAAACGGAGAGCCGATAGGCTCGCCTTCATCATCAGACGACTCAGAAAAACTAGCGTAAGCGGTAGTTAAAGAAAAAGCGAGATAAGGTATTAAAAAATATTTTAAGTTGATACTCATTATTGAACTCCCTGTAAAAGTTTACTTGTAAAGGTTTATTTTTAAGGGTTTTTTTGTAAGGTTTATATTATACCATACACGTTGCCCTCCATTTAATATGAATTTTTCACGTGCCTCCTCTTTTTATCCAAAAGAAAAAACTAAAAAATACATATTCAGAGTATTAATAGCGCATTTTTTTTAGCAAGAAAAGCCTTCTTTTTGCATCGAAAAACAAAGTACTTTCCCATAAAAAAAGTGCTCCGCTTGGAGCACTTTTAGGAAATAATAATAGGACAAAGTTATTGGGTGGTATAGGTTGCTTTACAGACCATCACCGGCCGATCAAAACTTCCCCCTGTCTTGTCCAATGCAAAGGTCAAGCGAATCCCCTTTAATGGCTTATCATTGGTGTCTTTTAATTGTATACCACGAGGCCCAAGGTCACATTGCTCGGTTATATCAACTAGCCTACTACCTTCATAAGGATCAGTCCTATTAATAGTATAAGAGATTTGGGGGGCACCGCCCCTTTCTGCTTCTAATTCCCTAACGGGCATTCTTTGATTAAGAGAGTGCCTCTGATTAAGCTTGATATCCTTTAATGCTAGAATATACTTGGTCCCGCTTGGCATATTAATTGTAATATTTTCTGACAGGAACTCCTTCTCTTCAAAAACGACACTCAGCCTAATTGAATCTTCTAAGGATTTTGCAGGTTTTGTACGAATTGCAGTTGCACTGGCATCTGTACTCTGACCCACCAATAAGATTCCCGCTGCAACGAAAAAAAATAGTGATGCTTTTTTCATGGTAATTTTCCTTGTTTTTATAACTTCAATGCCCTCTCAGGATAGAACAAAATCATTAAGAAAAGCTTAAGAATTTTTATCTGGTCTTGGGTCAAGCCCTCTTCAAGTAAGAGTCATTATATGATAAAGTATAATAGACTTTCCTTACAATTTACAAAATGACAGGCAATTTTTATGGATAAGAACCTTTACGACAGCGCTCTTGAGTATCACCGTTCTCCAAGGCGGGGTAAGCTTGCTATTCAACCAACGAAACCCATGGCAAACCAACGAGACTTAGCCCTTGCCTATTCTCCTGGTGTAGCCGCCCCTTGTGAAGAAATTGCGAAAGACCCTCTCAAGGCCGCAGAATACACGGGTCGAGGCAATATGGTTGCGGTGATCTCCAATGGAACAGCTGTGCTTGGCCTTGGGAATATTGGCCCCCTTGCCTCAAAGCCTGTTATGGAGGGAAAGGCCGTTCTCTTTAAAAAGTTCTCTGGTATTGACGTTTTTGACATTGAAATTGATGAGAGCGATCCTGACAAACTGGTTGATATCATCGCTAGTCTCGAACCAACTTTTGGTGCCATCAATCTTGAAGACATTAAAGCCCCCGAGTGTTTTGAGGTAGAACGCCAGCTCAAAGAGCGCATGAACATCCCAGTCTTCCATGACGACCAACATGGCACAGCTATTATCGTTGCTGCCGCTGTTACAAATGGTCTTAAAATTGTAAAAAAGAAAATCGAGACTATTAAAGTTGTTGCCTCTGGTGGCGGAGCAGCCTCTCTTGCCTGCCTTGACTTGCTCATTACCATGGGGTTAAAACGTGAAAACGTAACGGTTTGCGATGCTAAAGGCGTCATTTATAAAGGTCGTGACAACGTTGATAAATACAAAGCTTGTTACGCTCAGGACACATCTGCTCGCAAACTAGAAGATGTTGTTGAGGGCGCTGACTTCTTTTTAGGGCTTTCTGCAGGAAACGTCTTGAGCGAAGATATGATCATGAAATTTGCAAAAAATCCGTTGATCTTTGCGCTCGCTAACCCCTACCCTGAAATAGATCCCTTACTTGCTAAAAAAGCACGACCTGATGCCATCGTCGCGACGGGACGCTCTGACTTTCCTAATCAAGTAAACAATGTTTTGTGTTTTCCTTTTATCTTTCGTGGGGCTCTGGATTGTGGTGCAACATGCATTAATGATGAAATGAAAGTTGCTTGCGTTAAAGCCATTGCAGATCTAGCAGAAGCAGAAGCAACAGATATCGTCGCCAATGCCTATGAATCAGAAGACCTTAAATTTGGCCCTGACTATCTGATTCCAAAACTCCTTGATCCTCGCTTGATGATTCATATTGCGCCTGCTGTTGTCAAAGCCGCTCAAGACTCTGGTGTTGCTACCCGCCCCGTTGGAAATATCGAAGAGTACGAACAACATCTTAGCCAATATATTTATCGCTCCAGCATGGCCATGCAACCTATTTTCACAGCTGCAAAAGCTCACCAAAAACGCATTGCCTATGCAGATGGTGAAGACAAACGCATCTTGCGAGCTGCACAAATTGTGCTTGATGAGCGGCTTGGCACCCCGATTCTCATTGGTCGCCGCCGTGTAGTGGAATCCCGTATTGAACAACTTGGTCTTCGTATGCGCCTTGGTAAAGAAGTCGAGCTTGTTGATCCCGAAGACGATCCTCGTTTTACAACCTATTGGCAAACCTACCACGACAAAATGTCACGAAGTGGCGTCTCTCCTGATTTTGCAAAGACCGTTGTTAGAACCAATACATCCGTCATTGCCGCTTTGATGGTCACCTTAGGGGATGCCGATTGCATGCTCTGTGGAGCCATTGGACGTTACCGCCATCACTTGGAAGTCATTCGAGATGTCATTGGCTTAAAAAAAGGCATAACTTCTCCTGCTTCTGTTAGCATTATGTCCCTAAGAAAAGGCGTCTTCTTCTTTGCTGATGGTTACGTCAACAAAGACCCCAATGCCATGGAGCTTGCAGAGATCACCCTTCTCGCAGCAGAGCAAATGCGCCAATTTGCTTTGGAACCCAAAATCGCTTTATTATCTCACTCCAACTTTGGAACAAACGATACGCCGACAACCCGCAAAATGCGTGAAGCCGTTGAGATCATCCACAAATGCGCCCCAGACCTTGAGGTTGATGGTGAAATGCACGGAGATGCCGCTTTAATGGAAACCATCCGCAAAGATAACTTTCCCAATTCGCACCTTAAAGGACAAGCCAATATGCTTGTAATGCCCAATATTGACACTGCAAACATTACCATTAACTTGCTTAAAACCTTAGCAGACGCTCAACCCATTGGACCAATCTTATTGGGACTTGATGCGTCGGCTCATATCTTAACAACAGCTGCAACCGTGCGTACTGTCATTAATATGAGTGCAGTGGCATCTGTCGACGCACAACGCCACGAAGAACATAAAGGTGGAAGCATGCTTCCCTTTACCACAAAAGTCTGCGGATAGGTTCTCTAGAAAAGGCTAATTAATGGGTGACAAAACAGGACATGACTCGAAACACACAGGCCCCGACCGTAATCAGTCTGACCACGGAGAGACTGAAGAGTTAATCACTCTCCATGAGTCTGCCGATGGCGTGCGTTTTGGTGTTTCTGCTGAACTTCGAGATGCCATCGAAGAGGCTTTGGATCGCCATGAAGCGAGGGTTGTCTTAGAACTCCTTGCGCCCTTACACGCAGCGGACATTGCTGACCTGATCAACCACTTGAATGTCCGTTACCGTGAACCTTTTTTCCAACTCATTAAAGATGACTTAGACCCTGAAACCCTTGTCGATGTCGATCCTGCCCTCCAACTTGAGCTCATCAACCTCCTGAGCATTAAGCAAATTGCCCAAGCTGTCTTACACTTAGACAGCGACGATGCCATTAGCCTTCTTGAGATGCTGGATGAAGAACTGATCCATGCGATTCTCAAACAGATTCCAGCGGGAGAACGCTCAACCCTTGAGCGCGTTTTGCGCTATCCCGAAAAAAGTGCTGGGCGCTTAATGCAGAGAGAAATTGTATGCGTTCCCGCTCACTGGCCCCTTGAAGAAGTCGTCACTTATATCAAAGAAAGCCAGGACGAGTTACCGTCTTTTTTCTATGATATTTTCGTAGTTGATCCTCGCCACCACCTCCTTGGAAAGGTCCCTTTAAATCAGCTCTTACGGCATGAACCTGCCGTCCTTGTCTCCGATATTATGGTAACTGATACCCATGCTTTTCCTGATACGTCGGATCAAGAAGAAGTCGCTCAAGCCTTTAAGCACTATGCCCTTGTGTCAGCCCCCATTACCAGCAGCAGCGGCCGTATTATTGGTATGGTCACCGTGGATGACGTGGTGGATGTTGTCGAAGAAGAAGCTGAAGAAGACATGCTCCACATGCATAAAGTGCGCGGTGAGTCAGACTTTTATGCGCCTGCCTCAACCACTGCTTACTGGCGTACAAGATGGCTTCTGATTACTTTGGTCAATACCCTCATTGCTTCCTATGTGATTTCCCAGTTCGAAGCTTCTATCCAACAAATCACAGCTCTTTCCTTTTTGATGACCATCAATGCGGCTATGGGGGGAAATTCAGGCATGCAAGTCGTGACCATTGTCGTACGTGCCCTTGCTACCCGCAGTCTTTTGGAAGAAGATACATGGCGTGCCGTTCGCAAAGAATTGGGTGTGAGTCTCATGACTGGGGGATTCTGCGCCCTGATTCTAGGCGGCATTGCAGGACTTTGGGTCGACAACATCGGCCTTGGCATCATCTTAACGGTCTCATTAATGTGTAATATGTTATGGGCGTCTTTTGCAGGGACTCTTTTGCCTATTCTCATTAGTCGCTTTGGCCTTGCCCCCGCCATTAGCGCTGGCCCTATTCTCACAACAACAACCGATGTTCTAGGGTATGCCCTATTTTTAGGACTCGCCACCCTGTTTCTTGTTTAACACAATATCTTGGTATGTTTTGACTCTAATCGTTCAAAATCAACTTTCCTTAATCAAAAAGGCCTATTTGATTATCTACCTCTGGTTCTATAACATCACCCGTAACCTCTATTACTATATACTTTTCACTATTAGGCACTACATTTCCTTTCTCATCTAAATCATATTCAAATTGAATTTTAGAAGGAATCCTAACACCAGCATAAAGATCCTTTATTTGTCCCTTACGCACCTTAGTTAAAAAGATTTTATCATTAATTTTTGCATCAATTTTTCTTCCATTATAAATAAATTCCCATTTTGACTTCCCCAGTAAATCAGGCTTCTTCAAAGGTAGCTCGTGGTTAATAGGTTTATCTATTATTGTTTTTGCTACCGGATTTTCATCGATTAAACTTTCTGCCATATTTTCATATTGAGTTTTATCAACCAATACCTTTTTACCTTCTGTTTCTATGGAAAAAAAGTCCCTATCACAATTATTATTGGTTATCTTAATTATTAAGTTATCAACTCTACTATTTTCAAAATAAACTTTACCAATACCACCAGGCACTCTCAAAACTTCATCTTGTTGGTTTTGAATCGCCATTTCGCCATCTACTGCTTCAAGCTTTTTTGCTTTCCGCCCCTTCAAATGCTGCTTAATTAAAAAAAAGCTTAAAGCTCCTTGAATTACATTAGAAGCATTTGAAAACACATCTAAAAGCTCCGGTAAATGGCTCACAGCAACATCAAAGATAGTTTCAAAACTGCCTTCCTTATTTGCCTTTATTTCTATATCCAGAAAACAATTAGGATTCACTACATTAGCGCTAGACTTAAGAAGATTTATGATATCATTAACAGACTTTGAAAATAGCTCTGCATCTATTGAACTCTTGCCGCCAAATCTAATATTAAAACATTCTTTATTAGATAAAAATACTTCCCTACTCAAATCAACCTCCTGCTTAATGACAACCAATCTAAAAAATTTAATCGTAATATTAGGTTTAACCCCCTAATATTATTGATATTAAAAAGCTTATACTATTTATATACCCGAAACCACTAACATATTGCTTTTTTTCACGATCAACTGAATAATAAGAAATAGCCCCTAAAAACAGGTATGACCATGAGCACTACTATCCAAGCCGTTACATCCCCTGAATTGAAAAAATGGCTCGATGCTGGTGAAGCGGTCCTCGTCGATGTCCGAGAAATCGTTGAGTACAAGCAACATCACATTAAAGGCGCTATCAATTTACCTCTTTCTGAAGTGTCCTTATCCCATCCTTCTATGCCAAATCACGAGGGAAAACGCCTTGTGCTTCATTGCAAATCTGGCAGACGTTCTATGATGGCTTGTGAAAAAGTATGTGCAGAAGGCAAAGAAGAGAACCTCTATAATTTAACAGGTGGCATCGACGACTGGATGCAAAACAACTTTCCCGTTGAAAGCGATGATAAAAAAGGCATGCCTCTAGAACGCCAAGTCCTTCTTGCAGCTGGGATCGTTGTCCTTACTGGTGTTACCCTTGGCTTTGTTGTCTCCTCAAGCTGGTTCTTGCTGAGTGGATTTGCTGGCCTCGGCATGGCCCTTGCTGGTTTTACAGGCTGGTGCGGCATGGCAAAGCTCTTGGCCCTCATGCCTTGGAATAAATAGGATCACATATTAATTATATCGAAAAACAGGAGATAAAAACATGGCCCGATATCGTGTTGATAATGCTTACCTCAGTGAAGAAGAGTACGCAGAACACCAGAAAAGAAACGATAATCCTTTTGTTTTTGGTTTCTTTGTTATCGTTTTTTTAGTTATGTCCGATCAAAGCAACGTCTATTTAAAAGCTCATTATACTTCTTCATTTTCCCCGGAAATTCGTGTTGCTCTCTCTTTAGTCCCTGGGCTTTTTACGGGCATCATTATGTTTATTTTTAGACGATTCATTTCAATGACTATATGCCTATCAGTTCTTGGCGTCGTCCTTTATCTTTTGTGGAAAATCACCTTTTATTTCCTCGCTTAATTCCCCCTTAAAACATAGGCTCTGACGCCATAAGCTTAATGTCACTGGATAAAAGAATCTTATAGTGCGTAAAAATTTGGGTGATATTTTTCCAAAACACCCCAAAGGAAGACTGACCTGTGAGGGCTTGCTGTAAGCTCTCGAAAACAGTTTTGGGTCGTGGATAAATCACAATTTCGTAAGGATTCTTAGACTCAATTCCCCCAAGCTCTTTTGCTGCCGCAAAAGCTTCTCGCAACCCTCCAATATCATCGACAAGACCGAAAGTTTTGGCCTCTGTTCCAGTCCAGACACGCCCTTTTGCAATTTCGCTCACATGATCTAAGGCCAAACCGCGTCCTTGGGCAACGAGCTCTATAAAGCGCGCGTATAAAAGGTCCATGGTAAGGTCAATGTGACGTTGTTGGTCGTCGGTATAAGCCGTGAGAGGAGACCACAAAGACCCATTCTCTCCAACAGCCATGGTGCTAATATTAACATCAAAATTTTCGAGCAATTCACGGAAAACGACCTTTCCTCCAATGGTGCCAATGGAGCCCGTAATCGTCATGTTTTGCGCTAAAATTTTCTTACAAGGGGCTGCAAACCAATAACCACCAGAAGCCGCAATATTCCCTAAAGACGCCACAACAGGAACACCTTTATCTTGGGCAATGTGGATGAGGCGACGAACGGTTTCCGATGCCACCGCAGACCCTCCAGGAGAATCAATGCGAAAAACAATGGCTTTAATTTGAGGATCTTTTAAAGCATCCTCGAAACTACGGCGCGTCTCATCAGCTCCCATAATATAAGACTGTCCCATCAAACCGCCGCCTTCTTTATCATCTTGCATGATGGCTCCCACCCCATAAATAAGAGCAATCTTTTCTTCTTGGGGAGCAAGAGCCTCATTAACAAGAGCACTATAATAATGAATAGGAACAAAAGCCGCCGCATTTTTGGGATCCTTTTTGTCAGCACTTGATTGTACTGTTCCACCAACGGATGCCTTATCAAGGGCTGCTTGTTTGAACTCATCAATATACCCAAGGCGATCAATCAAATGATTGGTTTTAGCCTCTTTATCACTCATCATAGGATTATCCCGAGTCACCTCTTGCAAAGCCGTTGAAGACAATTCTCGGCCAGCTGTGATATCCGCCATTAATTTGTCATGTAACCGTTGAAGAAGATTGGTTGTCGCTCCTTTGTTAGCATCAGATGCTTCGGCATCTGTCAAAGAAGCATAAGCATTTTTATACTCCTTGCGTGTTGAAATTTGTGGCAAAACACCAAGTTTTTTCAACACGTTACCAAAGAAAGGTTGATCTACTTGAATACCTGTTAAATTAAGGGATGAAAAAGGTTGCATCCAGATTTGATCTGCACACGAAGCAAGATAGTATTTCTTTGTCCCAGGAGAAAGATCTCCAAACGTATCTGCATAAACTAGGACAAATTTACCATTCTTTCTAAAGATCATGAGAGCCTCTCGTAGCTCTTCGAGTTGAGCAAGTCCAATGGCTGGATCATTCAAACGCAACACAATACCCTTTACTTTGGGGTCAAGTTCTGCCGCACTCAAAGCCCGCAAGAGATCAAAAAAGGTCGTTGTTGGGCCTGTTAAAATCTGTTGTAAACCTTTAAGAGCGGGGGATTCGGGGAAATTTTCCCCAACATCAAGAGTTAAAACAATTTGAGGAGGCAAGCCTGGTGTTGTTTTAACCTGAAACAGTTTCATCCCCAATAGGATGACAATGGGTAAAAGGGTGATAAACCCAATGGTTGCTAAAAAACGCATAAGAAACTTCTTCATGATTTCAGAAAAACCTTTTGTAAAAAATGAATATTGTTTTATTTTGACCCAAAGAAGGATAAAATGCAAAGGATTACAACATTTTTTCCGTGCATCATGGGCAAAAAACCCTTAGACTGATTTTTACTATTTTCTAGAAATATGGAGCTCGCATGAACCTCTTACAATTCCTTGGCGCTGTTGAACTAGGGACAATTTTCGCCCTTGTTGCCATCGGTGTATACTTGTCTTTTCGCGTCCTAGATTTCCCCGATTTAACGGCTGATGGGAGCTTTCCCTTAGGCGCAGCCATTGCAGCTACTATGATTGTTGCAGGCATGAATCCTTGGTTTGCCACCCTCATTGC
The DNA here is from genome assembly GCA_003503995.1 of Holosporales bacterium. Classification (GTDB taxonomy): domain Bacteria; phylum Pseudomonadota; class Alphaproteobacteria; order Caedimonadales; family UBA9215; genus UBA9215. Next base: position 3,212 of record DOCA01000140.1, on the reverse strand, counting down.
TTTTTTTGGGGGCACCCTTGCCGGTATTGTCACAGCTTATTTAAACGTGCGCTTTGGCATTTTATCTCTTCTTGCCTCTATTTTAACCATGACAGCCCTTTACTCTATTAACCTACGCATTATGGATCGTCCCAACATTGCTATGCTTTATGAGGAAACAGTATTTACCTCGTTTGAATCCTTTTTCGGAGACCATAACGTAGCCGTCCTTGTTTTTGGTTTCACGGCTGTTTTTCTTGTTGGCTTTATTGTTTATTGGCTTTTGCAATCTCAAATCGGTCTTGCCATCCGCGCCACAGGGGCCAACCCCGTCATGGCCCAAGCCCAAGGCGTTAAGACTAAATCTATGATTCTTTTAGGTATTGCCCTTAGCAACGGAATCATTGCTTTTGCAGGCGCCCTTTTCGCCCAATCTCAAGGATTTGCCGATGTAAACATGGGTGTCGGAACCATTATTATTGGCCTTGCCTCTGTGATTATTGGTGAAGTTATTCTTCCCCCTCGTCTTGTGATTTTCAGCATCATTGGCTGCGTCATTGGATCCATTTTGTATCGCCTGGCCGTTGCGTTTGCGCTGAACGCTGACTTTATGAAACCCTCTGATCTTAATCTCATGACAGCTCTTATTGTTGTGCTTGCAATGATTTTACCCAAGCTCAAAAAAGAAGCCACCTCAAAAATACGAAGGTCCTAATCCATGATTCGCCTAGATGATCTAAATATTGTATTCAACGTCGGAACAAACCTTGAAAAAAAGGTATTGCGCGGCCTCTCTTTAACCATGGATGAAAATGAATTTGTTACAGTGATTGGTGGTAATGGGGCGGGAAAATCCACCCTTCTAGGAGCCCTCACCGGAGACGTATCCCTCACCAAAGGTCGTATTTTATTTGATGGAGAAGATGTCACAAACTACTCTCCCACAAAGCGCTCTCATCTTATTGCTCGCGTTTTCCAGGATCCCTTAAAAGGAACCTGTGGCGAATTAACCGTGGAAGAAAACCTAGCCCTTGCCCTTAAAAGAGGTCAAAGCCGCAATTTTTCTCGGGCTATTAATAAAGAAATCAGAGAGAATCTCTGCCACAATCTTAAACGCCTTCATCTTGGTGTTGAAAAGCGTTTGCGTGATCCTATTGGCTCTTTGTCCGGTGGCCAACGTCAAGCCATTTCTTTGATTATGGCTGTGCTCTCTCCCAGCAAGATCCTTCTTCTCGATGAGCATACTGCTGCCCTCGACCCTCGAACAGCTGCTTTTACTATTAATCTAACAAAAGATATTGTTGGTACAAAAAAACTAACGACTCTTATGGTCACTCACAGCATGGCACAAGCCCTTGATGTTGGAAATCGAACCATTATGCTGGCAGATGGTAAAGTTGTGTTTGATGTAAAAGATGCCGAACGCAAGAAACTCACCCCCCATGATCTGTTGGGAGAATTTGAAAAGCGCGCCCTTGTTTGAAGACTATAGAAGGCGCTGCACAAGGGCTAAACGAAGTGGTTTTGCAGCCCTGACAGAAAGAAGTGAAGTGAGCCAAAAATCAAACAATGTGGAAACGTAAGCATACCTTCAGTATGTGCGTCCCGCGAAAGTCGAGCCTTTGCTTTTTTATCGCCAAAAGAGTCTTTTGCAGAGCCTTCTATAAAAAAGGCAGCTCCCACAAAAGAACGGCCCTTCTTTCTTCAATATTTCAATAAATTATTTAATGAGATTTAAAAGAGTCTGGTGCATCTTTTCACTGCCAGCAAGAATGTGAGCTGTTTCCATAAAGCCATCTTTGCCTTTAAGGTCGGTGACCACACCACCCGCTTCTTGGACAATCAAAGAACCCGCCGCCATATCCCAAGGACTAAGAGCCTGAGACCAATAGCACTCATAGCGCCCCGCAGCCACATAACACAAATCCAGAACAGCAGATCCCATACGGCGCACCGCTGCTGTGCTTGCTTCAACGCCCTGTAAGGTCTTATAAAAATCAAACTCACCTTTATCATCATGGCGGGGAAACGTCACCCCAATCACCGCATCATCAAAGCTGTCTTTTGCAGAAATTCGGAGCCTTTTTTCATTCAAGAAAGCACCTTTGCCTTTCTCAGCATAAAACATTTCATCTTTCACAGGGTCATAGACCATCCCTGCAATCATTACTCCTTTATGCTCAAGCCCAATGGAGATCGCAAAGTGAGGAATCGCATTAATAAAATTCGTTGTACCATCCAAGGGATCCACAATCCAACGATACTCTGGCTCACGCCCTTCAAAGGCACCAGCTTCTTCTACAAGCAGTGAATAGGTTGGTGTGGCTTTTTGAAGAACATCTATGATAGTTTGCTCGGATTTCAAATCGGCTTTTGAAACGAAATCTCCGGGACCCTTTCGAGATACTTGCAAATGCTCAACCTCACCGAAATCACGAACAAGGCCACGAGCAGCACGGGTACACGCTGTGTATAACGTATTAAGAGTTGGTGTTGAGAGAGCTAGTTTTGAGTCAAACATCGTTTTATTCCGTACAAAATTAAAAAGGGAGTCTTTAAAAAGACCATTAAAAAAGGGTAGACGCCTTTAAAAAGCATCACACCCTCTTACTATAGCATTTTCCAAGGCCTCTGACGAGAGAGTTTGATACCATAACAATAATAAAACCAGCTCATCTCTATAGCTTTTCGCTTTGTGTTTAGAGACCGACCTTCTTAATCTTTCGCGCGTTCTACGTAAGTGCCGTCTTCTGTATTAACAACAATGCGTGTGCCCGTTGTAATGTGAGGCGGAATCATAACGCGCTCTCCGTTTTCCAAGACACCAGGTTTATAAGATGAAGAAGCCGTTTGGCCCTTCACAACAGCATCGGCTTCAACAACCTCCATCACAACCGTATCAGGTGCCTTAAGAGAGATTACTTCTTCCTCATAAAAACTAATGGTTACAATCATGCCATCTTTCAGATAAACGGCAACATGCTCGCCAACCTTATCCTTATGGAGGGTAATTTGCTCAAAGGTCTCTTGATGCATGAAAGTGTACTCATCCCCGTCTGCAAAGAGAAATTGATAGTCCACCTCATCCAAGCGAACACGCTCTACAGATTCGCTGGAACGAAAACGCTCATTAAGCTTTGTACCTGTGCGGATGTCTTTAAGCTCAACCTGTGCGTAGGCACCGCCTTTACCAGGCTGGGTATGTTGAATTTTTGTTGCAATCCATAACCGAC
>DOCA01000109.1 GCA_003503995.1 Holosporales bacterium | reverse complement strand
GATCATTTAAAAGCAAAACATGCTTTAAAAATTATTGCTCTTAATGACTCTAAGGTACCATCAGCTGCTAAATAACACCTCATGTAAATAAAATTTGGAGTACTGTTGAAAGAGCAGATTGTATGCCAATTACAAAAAATCCCTCGACAGCTGATCTATCGAGGGATTTTTACTCTGAAACGCTTCGTCGCCTTTAAGCAACATTAATGGCTTGTTGGCCAGGATGCCAATTACAAGGCATAAGGCCGCCATCTTGAAGACCTTTTAGAATGCGCAAAGTTTCTTCTGGGTTACGGCCAACACTTAAATCATTCACGCTCACATGACGAATAACACCTTCAGGATCAACGATATAAGTGGCTCTTAAGCAAACACCCTCGTCACGATGCAACACACCAAGTTCCCAAGACAACTCACGCTTGATGTCCGATAGCATAGGAAAAGGCAAGCTGTTTAAGCCAGGATGATCTTTACGCCACGCAAGGTGAACAAATTCAGAATCTGTGCTCAAGCCATAAACAACGGCATTTGTGGCTTCAAATTCGGGTGTTAATTCTCCAAAAGCTTCGATTTCTGTTGGGCAAATAAAAGTGAAATCCTTTGGCCAAAAGAAGTAAACTTTCCATTTACCTTCATTTGTCTCATTTGTGAAAGGTTTAAAACCTGACATCTCGTTAGACGTCACGCCTGTTAAGTTATAAGAAGGAAATTTATCGCCGATTGTAAGCATATTACTGTCTCCTGAGTCTCGTTAGTTAATGTCCCCTAGGACAAGTCCTCATCAAGAGGACTCTTTAAAGTAAAAATAAGATATCAGATCTTGCCGCCTTTGCCTAGAAAATTCAGACTTAAGCTGCGTTTGTGTCCTCAATCGAACAGTCAGAAAAACTCAAGTCAAAGCGCTGCCAAATTTCCACCAGTGCTGCAACCAATTGATCCGCCATCTCTTCTGTATGAATAGCTGAAGGAGTCAAGCGCAAACGCTCTGTACCAATGGGAACCGTTGGATAGTTAATGGGCTGCACGTAAATTTGATAATCGTGGAGCAACGCATCAGTGACTTGTTTACATTTCTCAGCATTACCAATAATAACCGGCACAATATGACTCTCACTCTTAAGGTAAGGGATACCAGCTGCAGCGCACTTGCCTTTTAACGTCCGCGCATTATTTTGATGCCTAACGCGCTCTTGATCCGAGGTCTTTAAATGTTGAATACTTGCAATACATCCTGCTGCAACAGAAGGCGTGATAGAGGTTGTGAAGATAAAACCTGGGGCAAAGCTACGCACAAAATCAATAAGTTCTTTAGACCCTGTGATATACCCTCCAATTAACCCAAAAGCCTTACCAAGGGTTCCTTGAATAATATCAATTTCGTCTTCAAGTTCGCGAGCTTGAGCAATACCACCCCCTTTTTGGCCATACATGCCCACACCATGCACTTCATCAATATAAGTAAGGGCGCCAAATTCCTTAGCCACCGCACAAATTTCTTTGATGGGTGCAATATCCCCATCCATAGAGTAAACAGATTCAAACACAATAAGCTTGGCACAAGAAGGATCATCTTGCATCAACAAACGGCGCAAATCCTCAACATCGTTGTGCTTAAAAATACGCTTTTGTGCCTTACTGTGTCGTATCCCCTGAATCATTGAAGCATGGTTCTCTGAATCTGAGTAAATAATACAATTGGGCAGCAGCGTTCCAAGGGTCGAGAGAGTTGCTTCATTAGCAACGTAACCTGACGTGAAAACAAGACCAGCTTCTTTGTTATGAAGGTCAGCCAACTCTTTTTCAAGCTCTACATGATAACGGGTGGTTCCTGAAATGTTACGTGTCCCACCAGCACCAGCGCCGCACTGCGCGATGGTTTTCGTCGTAGCCTCAACTACTTTAGGATGTTGTCCCATACCAAGATAATCATTACCACACCAAATAATAATTTCTTTTTTACCCTCTGGCGTGTGAAGGTCAGCTTTTGGAAAGTCTCCTGCACGGCGTTCAATATTTGCAAAATGACGGTAGCGCCCCTCGCTCTTGAGTGTATCGAGGTTTTTCTTAAAAAAGGCGGTGTAATCCATCAATGATCTGCTTTCAAATTCTCTGTAGAGAGGTTAGTATATCCATAAATTTATTTTGAAATCCTTAAGGTGCAGGACTGCAACTAGAATGTACACTACTTTCCCTACAAACGGCAATAGTCTCAATAAGGTTTATAGCGTTACTGAGATATCCAACCTCCTAAAAGGGATTGTGGAAGATCACTTTACGGGTATTCAGGTGCGGGCTGAACTCTCATCTGTCAAACGACATTCCTCAGGTCATATCTATTTTTCCCTCAAAGACGAAAAGGCCGTTTTAGATGGTATTTGTTGGAAAGGCGTCGCTTCAAAACTCGCCACACAACCCCAAGACGGACTTGAAGTTATTTGCAGAGGGCGTTTAACAACTTTTCCAGGGCGTTCTAAATATCAAATGGTCATTGAAACCATGGACGTTGCTGGCGAGGGTGCACTCCTCAAGCTCCTTGAAGATTTAAAAAAGAAATTAGCAGCAGAAGGTCTTTTTTCTCAAGATATTAAAAAGGCCATTCCTTTTCTGCCAAAAAAAATAGGCATTATCACCTCTCCAACGGGAGCCGTCATCCAAGATATTCTACACCGTTTGCAAGATCGTTTTCCAACCCCTGTTCTTTTATGGCCTGTCGCCGTTCAAGGACAAGAGGCAGGACCAAAAATAGCCGCTGCTATTGAAGGCTTTAACAATCTTCCTTCCGAACAACGCCCTGATGTTCTGATTGTAGCCCGGGGGGGTGGGAGCCTTGAAGACCTTTGGTGTTTTAACGAAGAATGCGTTGTGAGAGCTGTGGCCAAAAGTCAAATCCCTCTCATTTCTGCCGTAGGACATGAAACAGATACAACCCTCATTGATTATGCCTCTGATCATCGAGCGCCAACACCAACAGCAGCAGCAGAACGAGCCGTTCCTGTACGCCTTGAGCTCAGAGCAACCCTAACAGAGCAGAGCCGGCGCCTCAACCAATCTATGCGCCGTTTATTTGAAGACACAACACAACGTATAGACGATCGCTCAGAAAAACTTTTCCGCTCTATGGAGCTTTATTTACGGGAGCGTCAACAGCGCTTAGAATCTTTGAAAATACGTTCACCTCTTGATCTTGTGCTAAGACAAAACGACCTCATCTCAGCCCTTTATCAACGGCTTGTATTGGCCATTCGACAGACTCTAACAACAGGAGAGCAGTACTTAAAGAGCCAAGGCCAACTTCTTGAGAGCTATTCCTATACAAGAACATTAGAGCGAGGGTTTTCTCTTATTAAAACAACCTCAGGCGAGGTGATTAGAAGCGCCGAAAGCCTTGCCGTCAACAATGTGTTCCAAGCATATTTTATCGATGGAAAAATTGAGGCACAAGTCACAGAAAGCTCAACATCGACAAAAAAAACGAAAGCAAATCCTCGCCCAAAAAAGAAACCCAAGGCTCCCCTTTCTGACACACCTCAACCCTCTTTTTTCGATTAATGCAGATAGCTTAAGAGATTTCTATAGGAAGCTCTGCGAAATAGCTAAACGAAGTGGTTTTGGATGAGAAAAAGGTGAAGCGAGATCGTGGAAACGTAAGCATACCTTTAGTATGTGCGTCCCGCGAAAGTCGAGCCTTTGCTTTTTTATCGCCAAAAGAGCCTTTTGCAGAGGTTTCTATAAAACCTATGTGTCATTTTTCGCTATATGTGATATATATAGTCTATGGCGTTTTCGTAAAATAAAGGTCTATGAAATGAATTTTAAATCTCTTTATATTCTACCTATTCTGTTAAACTCAACCCACTGCCTAGCCAGTGATTATCTTCAGTTCTCCTTCGAGGACGAGGGTGAACTAGAAACCTTAGCATTCCAGCAAAAAGAAGGGGAGGAGGATGAAGGCAATGACAGAGTTGGTAGCTTCAAAGACATTACTGACAATTCCCTCCTCACACCTCAAATGCCCCATGAAGACAACCCTCCTCAAGGTACAGAAAGCTCGTCTTCCGCGTCTAACTCTTCAATAACTCTTCAGGCAAGCGTCAAACGACGGCCTTCCTTTGACGACGAACTGCAGTTCTCCTTTGAGGGAGATTTTAATGACGAAAAAACCTTACCCCCTCTCCAAACTGGTGAGAAAAGCACTACTTCCAATGACGGTCCTGATGACCTTAGCGACAGCACAGGTAAGACATCCCTTCCTCAAATGACTTATAAAAGAAAAACCCCTCTAGCGCTTCCCAAGATTATTATTTATCCAGAGAATTATCAAGGGCGTTATTGGTAATTGCAGATGCTTTTAGAGTTTTGTTTTTAGGCGTTTTTATTTTCTTGAAAAAGAAGATTAGACGTGCTAGATTTACATAAAGATGATAACTAATCATCCGGGCCAGTTGGGAAAAAAACACATTATCGAGGTTACAAGTCGGCTGTGTTTTAGATAACTTCAGCTTCAACTGATGTTCAATGTGTCCTACCAAATACAGGAATAAGTAGGACACAGAACACCTCCCTTTCAAAACACAGTCATCCAAAAAAACTTCCCAGTATCATTATTCACACCAACAACTGCACGACTTGGTTCTTTGTAAAATTCCGTTAGCAAAAGGGTTGTTTCTTAAAAATTTTAACAAAGCGCACAGAGCTCGCAAAAATAATAAAAGCACCCCCAATTATATGGTCGGTTTGAATGTGAGTTCCCAAAATAAAGAAATCTATCGCAAGCACAACTAATGGGATGAGAAATAAAATATGGGATAGGGATGCACTTTTTGAGAGCTGTATAGCTTTCATCCAAAAAATACTCGACAAAATGTTTGAAAGCACAAAGGCTCCAACTCCGTATCCGAAAGACTGAATAGAAAAAACAATTTCCTCCCTTGGCACGGAAAGCCACACCAACGGCGCCTGAATTAAAGCGCCTAATCCTGCAAGCCAAACAACCGTTGAGAACGTGCCCTTCATTTTAAATTTCTTCAAAAAAAGCATGCCAAAAGCTGATGCTAAAGCGCCTCCTAACACAAAAACAAGTCCAATGGAGATATTGCTTAAAAGAGAAGCGCCTCCAAAAAAGATATACAGCCCAACAAAAGCAATTGGCAAGCTAATCACGAGGGAAGCGGGCATCTTTTCTTTCAAAAACAACACAGAAAAAAGGATCAAAAACAAACTATTGGTTTGTTGAAGAAAAGCAGCCGTGGACGCATTAACACCGTGCCCCATAGCAAGGGCCATAAAATTAAAACTCCCCAGGTTCCAGACAAGAGTCACACCAATCAACACAGCAAGAGAGTGCCTTGGTCGAAAAAAAAGCATGAGCGGAAGAGCAAGGGCAAGACGAAACAAGGTAAAAACAAGAGGGTGTGAGCATTCCACCCCTTTTTTCACGAAAATAAAAGTTAGTCCCCATAAAACGACTGCGACAATACCATAAAAAAGACCCTTTTTTTCATCATCCATAGGCGTCTGAAGAGGAGACGATAAACGCCCCAAAATTGATTTCACCACTAAATTATTCCCTTGTGTAATCATAAACTTATCAGCTTTTCTTGTCCTTGTGAAAGAGAATTTCATTTTTTTTCTAGCATAGATATTTGATTAATCTACAGCTTCCCTTGATTTTTGTATAAAATTCATATTAAATACTAGTATATAAAAATTAAGCTAATCAAAGACCTCAGCATGAATTCAACTCAGCGCCCCTTATCCCCCCACCTGCAAGTTTACAAACCTCAACTCACCTCAGTCTTGTCTATTTTTCACCGCGCAGTTGGTGTTTATTTAACGCTTGGCATCATGGCTTTGGCTCTTTGGCTCATTTCCCTTGCCTCACCCAAACCTTGTTTTGGTCTTATGATGGCTTTCTATGCGTCGCCCTTTGGGCAACTTTTATTCGCCTCATGGGTTATTGCTTTCTTTTACCATTTCGCCAACGGTATCCGTCATCTTGTATGGGATGCAGGGTGCGGTTATAGCCTTGAAGCTGTTTATCGGAGTGGTTGGGCTGTTCTTGTTTTTACAGCCGTGGCCAGCGGTTTGATCCTCTGTGCTCTTTTTTAAAGGAATCTAAAATGACTCACCAAAAACGTCAATCTCCCTTAGGGCAGGCACGAGGACATGGTTCTGCCAAATCAGGCTCTCACCACTGGACCCTGCAACGTATGACATCCGTTGCTCTTGTTCCCTTAGGACTCTGGTTTTTTTATAGCCTTATTACCAATGATCTTTCAAACTATCAGGCTGTTGTTACTTGGTTACAAAGTCCGTTCTCCTTTGCTCTTATGGGATTAACTCTCCTTGTTGCACTTTACCATGGGGCGCTTGGGCTACAAGTCGTCCTTGAGGACTATGTGCACAATGAAGGCACGAAATTCATAACCCTTCTTGGCGTTAAGCTTGTCTTTGCCAGCCTTGCCCTTGGGGCTTTTTATGCCTTGATCCACATTCAATCCCTTTCTTTTTCGTCTACGGAGTTCGTTCATTAAATGTCCAAAGTTTCTGAAAATTATAAAATTATTGACCATCAATATGACGTTGTTATTGTCGGCGCCGGCGGTGCTGGATTAAGAGCAGCCCTTGGCATGAGTGCTGCTGGGCTATCAACAGCTTGTATCTCAAAAGTGTTTCCAACACGAAG
>DOCA01000191.1 GCA_003503995.1 Holosporales bacterium | reverse complement strand
AGCAACTCTTTTTTACCAGCACGCAGCAAACTGTCAGGATCTTCCCCAGAAGGCAAGGAAACAAAACGCAACGTTTTCCCAGCTTCAAGGAAAGGCAACGCAACTTTCAAGGCCCTTAAGGCCGCTTCTTCACCAGCTTTATCGCCATCCAAACAAATAATAGGCTCATGGTCTAATTTCCACAAGAGATCTAATTGGTTTTCTGTAATCGAAGTTCCGTTAGGGGCGACAGCTCCTTGAAAGCCCCCCTGATGAAGAGCAACCACATCCATGTACCCCTCACTGCAAATCAGAGGTGTGAGTTTATTTTGAGCTTTTGCTTGCTTAGCCAAATGATATCCATAAATAACATCCCCCTTATGAAACAAAGGTGTTTCAGGAGAGTTAATATACTTAGGGTGTCCAGTGCCTAGAATACGACCACCAAAAGCAATAACTCGCCCTCTTTTATCCCAAATGGGAAACATGAGTCGATCTCGGAAGTAATCATAAAAATCTCCTGGACGATCTTTTGATTCTTGAACAAGGCCAAGTTTTTGGAGAGCAGGCGTTTTATAACCAAGTTTGGAAAGATGGTGATGCAAAACATTTCCCCGAGGCGCATAGCCTAAGCGAAAAGTCTTTTGTGTAGGGAGAGTGATGCCTCGATTGTCAGTGTACTTCTTAGCAGAAGAACCCCCATTACTCAGTAACTGCTTTTCATAAAATTGCGCCGTTTTTTCCATAATTTCATAAAACAGTCCGCGTTCGGCTTTGGCACGGCGATCTTCTTCAGAATCCCCTCCATTTTGAGGGATTTGAAGACCCGCTTGACCAGCAAGATCTTCCACCACTTCAGGGAAGCTAAAGCCTCTTTTTTCCATCAGAAAAGAAAAAATATCACCATGAGCCTTGCAGCCATAGCAGTGATAATGGCCGTCTTCTTCATAGATATAAAAGGAGGGGGATTTTTCTTTGTGAAAAGGGCAGCAAGCTATCAAGTTGGAACCACGTTTTTGCACAGTGGTATAACGCCCTATGACATCAGCCAAGGAGATACGCTGTCTAATTTGATCTAAAAAGCCAGATGAAAAGGTTACCATATTAGAGCTCACTTGATAAAGCAGCATAGAGGATTTTAATGCCTTTTAAAAGGAAATAGTAAAAGAGCTTATACTATAGTATAAGCTCTTTTATCTGAAAGGGGTAAGCGCCTATTTTTAAAAAAATTTAACAAACTTATCTGGTAAAGCATCTTGTGAAAAAAGAGAGTAGGTCTGAAGGGCTGCAAGTGAGCCATCTTCTTGGAGCCAGCCTCCTCTTTGCGTATACTCTAACTCAAAATTAAGCTTCTGAGGTATTCTGGTGCTCGCTACATTATCACTATCACAATAAATTTCAACTTTCTGAGCTCGTAAAACCTTGAACGCTAATAAAGCTAACGCGTGAGAAGCTTCTGTTGTCATGCCTTTTCCTCTAAAGCTTTTACGCAGAAAATAAGAAATGCCAAATTGTGGAATATGCCAATGGGATTGCATCGGAGGAAATCCACATCTCCCTAAAACTTGCTGTGTGTCTTTATCGATAATAAGGTAGCGAACAAAATTTCTTAAAATAAAATCTGCATGATGACGACGGCAATCTTCTTCTACAGATGTCAACGTTGGTTTGTGATCGGGCCAAGACAGCCATTTCACATAATCTTCCCAGCCATCCATAAAGGCAGGATAGAGTTTCTCACCCCATCCAGCCTTTGGTGCATGAAGTTGAAGCCTTTCGGTCTCTATCACTTCAGGAATATCAATTAGAATAGCACTCATATTTTACCCTGTGAAGGATCTCTTAATTGCCCATAAACACTGGTTTAACTTGCAATACGATAGGTACCCTTACCAGCTTTTTTAGCTTCGTACATGGCCGCATCCGCTTTCTTTAAAAGCTCCTCTGGCGTTTTTCCAGCACTAGGATGTAAAGCAAGGCCTATACTGACACCAAAATCAGCAACTTGCCCATCTTTCTCAACATGAGTTCCAATGGCCTCAAGACAGCGTTCTGCCACCCGAACCATATCCTCTTCTGAAGAAATATTCGTTACAAGAGCTGCAAATTCATCGCCACCAAAACGCGCTACCAAATCTGATTCTCGCACACTTTCCACGAGTTTTTGTGAAACCGTTTTCAACAGAAAATCACCGAAATCATGACCTAAAGTATCATTCACAGCCTTAAAGCCATCAAGGTCAAAAAAAGCAACACCGAATGTCGTATTATTCTCTTGGGCTTTTTCAAAAAAGCTATTCAAGGTTTCATCAAATTTCTTACGGTTTGCAAGACCTGTCAGCCCATCATGCAGTGCCAAATACTCAAGATGCTTTTCTTTCTTTTTCCCTTCAGAAACATCTTTGTGAATGGAAACCGTACCGCCTTCTGGAATTTTGTTCTCGATCACTTCTACCCACATACCTGTGGATAAAAGGTCCACATGAGGCTGCGTTGGGTTTTGGTGACGACCCACTTTAACGGAAACCCAATCTTCTATTTCTTTAGCATTCAAGCAAACACCATCCTCAGGAGAAACTTCTCGGCGCTCCACCTGATAAACGCCCAAGCGAATATTCTCCCGAATTAACTCTTCATAGGTAACACTTAGCCCTCCAAGGGACTTCAAGCCAGGATAGAGCTCTTTGAAGCAATTATTATAAGTTAACAAAACATCTTCGGTATCAAAAATAGCAAAGCCTTCATCAATATTTTCAATGGCTGTAGACAAGCGTTGACGAGATTTATTGAGTTCAGATAAAGTTTTTTGCTCTCGATCACGCGCCACTTTTTTAACTAAACAAGAATTAATACGAGCATGTAAAAGCGTATTATTCACGGGCATAGGAAGATAATCGTCAGCTCCAAGGCGAATGCACTTAACAACATTGTCCATATCACTGGATGAAGAGATCACGAGCACAGGAATCTCTTTCAAGCGCTCATTTTGTTTAATGAGCTGCAGGACTTTATCGCCGTTCATCTCGGGCATAAAAAGATCCAACAAAATAATATCCGGTGTTGCATCCCTCAAATATTCAAGGGCTTTCATCCCATCTTCCACAACATTAACAGTATGGCCAATTTTCTTTAATTTTCGCGAAAGAAGCTCTCTTTTTTGAGGACTATCATCAACCACCAAAATGTTCCCTGTTACAAGCGACGGCATATAAACATCGATATCCTCTTCACTTTCTTCAATTTCAACAGTTTCATCTTCCAACGCAAAGAGCTCAATTACCGTTAAAAGATCACTAGCTTTTTTCTGAAGATCTATAACAGCTGAAACCGTGTTTTTTGATGCCTCTAATTCTTCTAAGACATCTTGAACAAGCTCGCCATATCCCATCATAACCCCAACGGCGGCTCGCATATCATGACGCACTTCCTTAAGGTGATAACTTTCCAAAAGCTTGTCTTGCTCTTCTGGAGAATAACAAAGGTTCAAAAGGTCCTGGAGGGTATCTGCCCCCTTTTGAATACTTTGAAAATCC